>JBGOTY010000163.1:0-7866 GCA_041476745.1 Verrucomicrobiia bacterium
AACGCCATCGGCGTCATCCCGGCAATCATTGCCAAACTCGTCATCAGGATGGGGCGTAGACGACTTTGTGCGCCATTCACAGCCGCCGCGTCCGCCGCCGTTCCACTCAGGCGACTTCGTTCGGCAAAGGTGACAAGGAGAATGGCATTGGCCACAGCCACACCGATGGCCATGATCGCGCCCATGAACGATTGAATGTTGAGCGTCGTTCGCGTCAACCACAACATGATGACGACGCCCGCAATGACAGCGGGTGTGGTGGAAACAATAATGAGCGACAATTTCAGCGACTGGAAATTGGCTGCCAGTAGCAAGAAAATGACGACCACAGCCATCAGAAGACCGGCTCGCAAGCCATCCAACATTTGTTGCATGGGCACGGCTTGTCCGCGCACAGTGACGCTCACTCGTGGCGGCGGATTGCCGAGTTCCTTGATCGCATCCGTCACCTGCTTCGCCACGCTCCCCAAGTCCGCGCCCGCGATGTTGGCACTCACGGTAATCATGCGCTGCATATTGTAGCGTTCGTATTGTCCGACGGTGGTGCTTTCCGTGATTTTGGCGATGTTGCGGAGCAAGACCGCTTGACCGTCCCGATACGCGACCGGAATATTTTTTGCCTCTTCCACCGAATTCATGCGCGCTTGGGGAATTTGCACTTGAATCTGGTAAGCAACGCCGTTGTTTGGGTCGGCCCAATAATTCGGCACAACAAACCGGCTCGACGATGTGGCGGCAACAAGCGAGCGCGACACCTCCGTCATCTTTACCCCCATCAGGCCAGCCCTTTCGCGATCCACCGCCACATCCACGGTTGGATAGTCAAGCGCCTGTCCGAACTGGACGTCCCGCAGATTGGGGATTTTGACGAGTTTATCTTTTACCTTCTCCGCGAACTCGCGGTCGGCCACCAAGTTCGGGCCGCTGACCGCCACCTCAATCGGCGTGGGCGCGCCGAGACTCATCACGCGACTCACAATGTCGCTCGGCTCGAACGAAAAGCTGACATCCGGCATCCGGGCGGCGAATATTTTACGAAGACGCTCTTTGAGTTCTTCGATCCGAATGGGTGTGCCCGGCTTCAGTTGGAATTGCACGACTCCTTCCTCGGGGCCACCGTTCCACAGGTAAATCAAGTTGATGGGATAACTCGAAGGGTGAACTCCGACAAAACCGAGCGTGATCTCCACGTTCTTTGGACCAACTTCGTTCTTAATAATGTCCAACGCTTCCAGCGCGATGGCTTCGGTGCCTTCGACCTGCGTGCCGGTAGGGGCGCGCAATCGCAATTGAAGCTGGCCGGCATCCACTTTGGGAAAAATCTCTGTGCCGAGATGCGGTCCAATGAGAACAATCACGACTGCCGCCGCAACGAGATATGCGCCCAACACCAACCAGCGCACGCGTACGATCCGCTGCAAGAGGCCGGCATAGCGTTTCTGAAACTTGCCGAATTGGCTTTCATCTTTCGGTTGTTCGTCGGCGGTTTGTTCATGCCCTCGGAGAATCCAAACCGACAGAATAGGCACCAGGGTGCCCGATAAAAGATACGAGGTAATCATGGAAAAACCGACAGCGAGCGATAGCGGCAAAAACATCGCTTTGGCCGCGCCCGCCATAAACAACGTTGGGGTAAACATTGCGAGGATGCAAAGCATGGCCAGCAAACGCGGGACCACGGTCTCGACGGTGGCGTCTCGCGACGCCCGCCCTATCGGACTGCCGCGAGCCAAATGCGTGTGAATGTTTTCAACACACACAGTGGCTTCATCCACAAGAATGCCGACCGCCAGGGCCAGCCCGCCGAGCGTCATGATGTTGACGGTTTGTTTGGTAATCCACAGCGCCAGCACCGCACCCATGAGGGAAAGAGGAATATTGATGACGACAATCAAGGCACTCCACCAATCACGCAAGAATAACAGCACCATCAGACCCGTCAGTAGTGCCCCGAGCCCGCCTTCCAAAGTCAGTCCTGCGATGGCGCGAGTCACATAGGGTGACTGGTCGAATTCATAACTGACCTTCACGTCCTGCGGTACGACACTCTGGAACTTCGGGAGGTTCTTCTTCACGAGATCGACAACCGACAACGTCGAAGCATCGGCGCGTTTGGTTACCGGGATGTACACAGTCCGACGGCTGTTCACGAGAGCGTAACTCGTGACGATGTCCGAGCCGTCGATCACTTCAGCGACATCCCGCAGAAAAATCGCGGGATAAGTACCGCTGCGGATCGGTACGCTTTCCAGGTCTTTTATGTTCTTCACCACCGAATTGAGCGGCACCATCGGGTACTTTCCATTGATGGGCATGTTTCCGGACGGGCTGATAGTGTTCGCCGCTGTAATGGCCGCGACGATTTCGTCAGGGGACATGTTGTAGGCTCGCAAGCGGTCGGGTTTGACATTAACCACAATGCTGCGAGCATTCCCGCCAAACGGCGGCGGCGCGGAGACCCCGGGAAGCGTGGCGAAGAGCGGGCGGACCAAATTCAATGCGGCATCCTGCATTTCGGCCACGGAGCGGGTTTCGCTGGAGAACACGAGATTTCCCACAGGCACACTGCCCGCGTCGAAACGCATCACGAACGGCGGCACCGTACCCGGTGGCATGAACGCGCGGGCGCGGTTGACGTAAGCAACCGTCTCGGACATCGCCTGGGACATATCCGTGCCTGGATAGAATTGCAATTTGATGATGGCGGCTCCCTGAATTGACTTCGACTCCACATGCTCGATGCCAGTAATGTAGAGGAAGTGATATTCGTAGTAGTAGGTGAGGTATCCCTCCATCTGCGCCGGGTCCATACCGCCGAAAGGTTGTGCAACGTAAATCGTGGGAACGCCCAAGGACGGGAAAATGTCACGTGGCATCTGCCGCAGTGCCATGACCGAGCCTAGTGCCACAGCGATAACCACCACCACGATCGTAAGGGGGCGGCGCAGTGCCAGTTGAACGAGGTTCACAGCCTAAATCACAGCTGAATGTTTCCGGTTTCTAAATGCACCAGCACTTCGCTCAATCGTTGTCCTTTTCCGTTCCGCCATTTCCCACGCCGGCAGGCTCGACTTTCAGGTCGTCAAAGTGTGTCTGCGCGTCGGATTTTGTCCACAGGCCGATTCTGCCGCCGTCTTGGAAAGTGGTATCCTTGACGTCCAGGTACTTCTTGCCGTCGAAGGAACACTCGATATGACTGCCAACCATTTCCACCTCGAGCATGTGCCAGGCCGCGGGCGCTTTGATGTCCGCGCTGTCCAACTGGGAACGTTGCCCGTTCACGACCTTGTATACGCGGAAGTTGTCCTCCAGCGGATTGTAGCGGCAGATGTAGTAGTTCTTGGCGTCTTTGGCGCGCCAAACCAAGCCACCGCCTTGATCCTCACCACCCGCAACGGCCTTCATCACCACCGAAAGACGCAGGTCTTTGTAGGCGGCGCCGCCGACCAGGGTGAGATTGAACGTTGAGCTGGAATTCTTCGCCAACTGCGCCAGCGCATTCGGTTTGGACGGCGCGGTCTCGTCGGCCACGACTTTCCATTCGCCGAGTTCGCTGGTGAAGCCGGCGGCGATTGCGCCGGCCTTGTCGGAATCAAAACTCCACATCTTCTTTGCCTCCCGCGCGGCGACGACTCCCGCCAACAACGTCAGGGTAAAACCGATAATAATGATTCGCATAGGTGTCCTTTGCTGGTTGCAACAACTGTTACATCACTGTATCATCTGATGCAAGCATGAAACCAACTTCCTGGTTGATCCTGTTGTATTCGCTGCCGACCAAGCGCAGCACCGCGCGCGTGAGCCTGTGGCGCAAGCTCAAGAAATTCGGCGCGATCCAGCTCAAAACCTCCGCGTACGTGCTTCCTGACGAACCGACGCACAACGAGCGCCTGCAATGGTTGGCCGGGCAGATTCGCGACGAGGGCGGAGAGGCGACGCTGATCCGCGCCAAGGAAATCGAAGGACTTCCGCACGAGAAAGTCGTGCAGTTATTTAATGACGAGCGCGGGAAGGGCTACGAGGAGTTGAGGAAGTCCCTGAGAAAATTCATCGAGAATAACAAACGTAGGCGAGTCAATTCGGCTGCCGCTGATTTGGAAAGGCTGGAGCGTCGCTTCCGGGGGATTCAACAGATCGACTACTTTGGCTGCCCGTCCGCGCACGACGCCCTCATGCTCTTGAAACGGGCGCAGGGGCTGCTTGCGCCGAAATCAAAGGCTGCCGCGCTATTGGACGCAAAACAGTTCGTTGGCAAGACCTGGCTGACGCGACCGCGCCCCGAAATTGACCGCGTCGGCTCGGCATGGCTGGTCTGCCGGTTCATCGACCCGGGCGCCAAATTCTTTTTCGCGCCGAGTCCGGCAAGCCAGCCCGAAGCGGTTCCGTTCGACATGCCCGACGTGGAGTTCACCCACCACGGCGACGATTGCACTTTCGAGACGCTGATCAAGCGCTTCGGCATCGAGGACAACGCCGCGCATGTGATCGCCGAAATGATTCACGATGCGGACCTGGAGGATGACAAGTTCCATCACGTCGATTGTATCGGCATCGATCGTGTCCTGAAGGGTTGGGGGAAGCTTGGACTCACCGACGAGGAAATCATGGAAAACGGATTCGAGTGTTTTGACGCACTCTTCGCATGGCTGCGAGAGCGATGAAATGATCGCCAAAGTCAGGGAGTGCTTCATTTCTGTTACGCCGTAGGGTATCACCTTCAGCAGATGAGTCCAGATTGGATACTGGTGGATGGGTATAGCGTGCTGCACGCGTGGCCGCGGTTTGCCACGCGGAAGGCGCGGCAGTTGTCGCTGCAGCAACGGCGGGAGCTGCTGGTCGGGTTACTGCGGCAGTACGCGGACCACAGCCGGCGGCGCGTGACGGTGGTGTTTGACGGTTATGCAGCGAAACACAAGCCCGAGGGGAAGGAACCGACGCACGGGGTGGAGGTCTTGTTTTCCGAGCGCGGGAAGACCGCGGATGACGTGATTGAGCGGCTGGTGGCGCAGGCCGGGCCGAAGGGGAAAATCCTGGTGGTGACTTCGGACAACGCAGAACGCCACACGGTGGAAGCCATGGGCGCGCATACCACGTCGGCGGAAGCGTTTGAAGCGGACATAGAGGCGGCGTTGCGCGAGCTGGCGGGAATGGTGCGGTTGCACACTCGGCGGCGGTCGATCGGCCCCCGGCACGGCGATTGGGAAGCCTAGGCAACGCACGCCGAAGGCGTGGTTGACACGGAAGCTGAAATTTGGCTAGGATGTCTGGTGCTTTTCTGGAGAAGTCTTTGGACGGAGGAATCCGCGTTATGAATAAACTTGGAAAAATCGCCCCCATCATTGTCATCGTCGCCTGTCTCGGATCGCTCTTTCTCGCGTACGAGCTTCAAGTGATGAAGAAAAACCACCTGAGCAAGATCGCGGAACTCAACGATTCGCTGACCACCACGACCGCCGAGCTCACAAAGACGAAGTCCACCCTCAAACAGACCCAGAGTGATTTGACGCAGACCAAGGGCGATTTGGCGAAGGCCACCAATGATCTTCAGACCACGAAGGTTGCGCTCGACCAGAAGACGCAGGAGGCCGATGGCCTGAAGACGCAAATGGCGGACAAGGACAAAGAGTTGCAGCAGACCAAAACTGACTTCGCATCTGCGCAGGATACGATCAAGAAGATCCAGGACACCTTGAAGGGGTTGGGCTTTGAGGACATCAACAGCGTTGAAAAGCTTCGTGACAAAATCACGTCCATGGGCGACGAGAACAAGGTTCTCGGTCAGCAGCTCTTGTTATTGCATACGGATAACCAGCAACTGAAAGAGAAGCTGGACTTCCTGACCACCACGCCCGTCGGGTTGCGCGGACACGTGACGAACGTACAGGATAAGTGGGGCTTCCTCGTGCTGGATATCGGCCAGATGCAGCGGGTCCAGCCGAACGCAGAATTCCTCGTGTACCGCGACACCAAGCTCATCGGCAAGGTGCAGGTTGTTTCCGTCGCGGCCAACAATTGTATCGGCCAGATTATGCCGGAATCCATGCGCAGCACGCCCGTCGTGGGCGATGTCATCATCCACTAATCGAGGCTGGCAAATTCGGTGAACGCGATCCGCATTGTTTTCCTCAGGGCGTTATTGGCGGCCGGTGCTGTGTTCCTGAGCGGATGTGCCACCACGCAACAGGACAGCAACGTCAGTTCCATTCCCTGGAACCGCCCGCAGGACTGGGAAGGCAACGGCGCCATGGGTGGGTTCCGACCGCCGGGCAGTCCCGGCTATTGAATTGTCGAGCCGCGCCCGCGCTTTTCCGAAGCGCAACTACACCAGCAGTTCCGCGATCTGCACCGCGTTCAGCGCGGCGCCCTTCAAGAGTTGATCGCCGCTGACGAACAGTTCAATTCCCCGACCGTCATCACGCGAGACATCCTGCCGGATGCGGCCCACAAGGCAGTCGTACATTCCCGAGGCGTCGATTGGCATCGGGTATTTCTTGTTGGCCGGATCGTCCACGACCTTGAGGCCCGGCGCTTTTGACAGGATGGTTCGCGCCTCGGCGGGTGTCATGGGCCGCTCGAACTCGATGTTGACCGACTCGCTGTGGGCTCGATAGACCGGCACTCGCACGCAAGTGGCGCTGATCTTCAAGGTCGGATGATGCATGATCTTGCGCGACTCATTGACGAATTTCATTTCCTCTTTGGTGTAGCCGTTGTCGAGGAACACGTCGACTTGCGGGAATATATTGAACGCGATGCGCTGTGGCAGCGCTTCTACTTTGATGTCCTTTTGACCGTGCAAGAGCATATGGGTCTGCTCCTCGAGTTCCGCCATCGCTTTCGCACCCGCGCCGCTGGCGGCTTGATAGGTGGAAACGACGACACGCTTCACCGGATTGGCCTTGTGTAACGGATAAAGTGCGACCAGCAGGATCGCGGTCGAGCAATTGGGATTGGCAATGATCCCGTGGTGCAGCTTCGCGTCCTCGGGGTTCACTTCCGGCACGACCAGCGGCACATCGGGTTCCATGCGGAACGCCGATGAATTGTCGATGACGACCGCGCCTTGTTTGGCGGCACCGTGCGCGAATTCCTTGGAGCGCGACGCGCCGGCACTGAACAGGGCAAAGTCGATGCCTTCGAAAATGCCGGCTTTGAGCAACTCGACGCCGACATCTGCGCCGTTGTACTTCAGCTTCTTGCCGACGCTGCGTTCCGACGCGAACAAGCGCAGGCTTTTCACGGGAAACCCGCGTTTTTCCAAAGTCTCAATCATTTCGACGCCGACCGCCCCGGTCGCGCCGACTACGGCTACATTATATTGCTTACTCATGACTCCCAACCTTAGCTCTAAAACTTACCTTCGTCCTATAAAACTTTATATCGCGGCGGCGACGAGGTCGCCGACTTCCCTGGTGCCGTGGCCCATTTTGCCGGCGGCGAGGGTTTTCAGCTTCTCGCGGACGACCTTGATAACGGCTTTTTCGATGGCGGCGGCAGCTTTCTTCGGCGCTTCCGCGGATTCGCGGTCACCGAGGAAATCGAGCATCAGGCCGCCGGCGCAGATGGCGGCGAGCGGGTTGATGACGTTTTTGCCGGTGTATTTGGGGGCGCTGCCGCCGATGGGCTCGAACATGCTGGTGCCCTGGGGATTGATGTTGCCGCCGGCGGCGATGCCCATACCGCCCTGGATCATCGCGCCGAGGTCGGTAATGATGTCGCCGAACATGTTGTCGGTGACGATCACGTCGAACCACTCGGGATTTTTCACGAACCACATGGTGGTGGCGTCCACATGGGCATACTCCCGCTTGATCTCTGGGAATTCCTTCTGGCCAATTTCGTGAAAGGCGCGTTCCCAAAGGTCAA
>JBGOTY010000164.1:0-7860 GCA_041476745.1 Verrucomicrobiia bacterium
AGGATTGCCGCCATACGTGTTGAAGTGGACCTTCTCGCGCATCGATTCGGCAATTTCCTTCGTGCACGTCACGCCGCCGAGCGGGATACCGTTGCCCATGCCCTTGGCCATCGTGATCATGTCGGGTTTCACCCCCCAATGCTCGATGCCCCACCACTTGTCGCCCGTGCGACCGAAGCCGGTTTGCACTTCGTCTGAGATGAACACGCCGCCGTATTTCTTGACGATATCGTAGGTGATTTCGAAATACTCCTTGGGCGGATCGATCACGCCGCCAAATCCCTGGATCGGTTCCGCGATGAACGCAGCGATCTTGCCGGACGTGTTGTACTTGATAACGTCCTCGAGTTCGCGCGCGCAGGCGACGTTGCACGAGGGATACTTCAGGCCGAACGGGCAGCGGTAGCAATAGCCCGGCGAAATGTGGGTGACCCCGAACACATACGGCAACGAGTGCCGCCATTTCGATTGGCCCGTCATGGTCATCGCCATCAGTGTGCGTCCGTGGAAACTGTGGCGCAGGGCTACGAATTCGGTCTGCTTGGTGTAATTCTTCGCGAGGAGCGCGGCCAATTCGTTCGCCTCGCAGCCGCTATTCGTGAAGAAGCTGACCTTCAAACCGCCGGGCATGACGGTCGCCAGTTTTTCGGCGTAACGGACGAGGTTGGGGTGGTAATACAGCGTGGTCATGTGCTGCAACGTCTTGACCTGCTCGACGACCGGGTTGGTGACCTCGGGATGGCAATGGCCCACGCTGATCGTGACCACCGCAGAAAATCCGTCGAGGTACTTGTTGCCCTTGTCGTCGTACACGAACTGCATGTCGCCCTTCACGATGTTCATCGGAAAATACTTCATCGTGCTGGGCAGGATGTACTCGTCGCGCATCTGCCCGATCTGTTCGGAAGTCAAAGTTTCGGTTGGTTTCATATGCATGGGGATTACCTTTCTGTTTGCGGTTTGCGCACAAGGGCCATCAAGGCCCAGTACACAACGAATGAAATGAAGAAGCCGACGAACCACGCGTAACTATAGAGGTGCATTAGGAACTGTCCTACGTTGGCGGGGTCCACCACCTTAATAGTGCCGAGGAAGCCGGGCACGTTCGGCGCAATGCCGAGCACCAGTGCCACGATGGCCGCGGGATTGAACCCGCTCCGGTAGAAATACTGGCCGTCGCGCAAATAAAGTTGAATCGGGTGCAGCATCGTGTGCCGGATCACGAAGTAGTCACAGATCAGAATGCCGCCGATGGGGCCGAGCAACGCGGAATACCCGACCAGCCATGTGAAAATATAACCGCTCGGGTCGGCTACTAGTTTCCACGGCTGGATCAGGATGCCGATGATGCCGGTGATCAGCCCGCCGATGCGAAATGTGATCTTGGAGGGCCAAAGGTTCGAGAAGTCATTGGCCGGGCTGACGACGTTTGCGGCAAGATTGGTCGCCAGTGTCGCGAGACATAAAGCGAACAACGAAACGCCGAGCACGGCGGGGTTCTTGAATTTGGTAATCAGCACAACCGGATCCCAGATCGGGAATCCACCGTAAATCACAATCGTCGCCGACGTCACCGCCACGCCGATGAATGAATACAGCGCCATCGTCGTCGGCAACCCAATCGCCTGCCCGATCGTTTGGTCGCGTTGCGTTCGTGAGTAACGGGTGAAGTCCGGGATGTTCAGGGAAAGAGTCGCCCAATAGCCGATCATGCCGGTCAACGCCGGGAAAAACACCAACCAGAATTGTCCGGCCTTTGGGCCGCCCGGCACAAACGCCGACGGCTGCGAGAGCATCGGCCCGAAACCGCCGGCCGCGCGATAGGCCCAGGCGAGCAGCGCTAGGCCGAGGAGGATGAGCAGCGGGGCCTTGATATCGAGGAGGATACGTATTGACTCGATGCCCTTATAAATGACGAGCATGTTGATGCCCCAGAAAAACATGAAGCAGGCGAACTGCGCGATGTTGATGCCGCCCCACCAGTTTGGCAGCGAATCCCACGCCGGCACGTAGATGGTGATGATCTTGTAAATCGCCCAGCCGCCGATCCACGTCTGGATGCCGAACCAGCCGCACGCGACAAACGCGCGCAACAGCGCGGGGATGTTCGCGCCGCGAATGCCGAACGACGCGCGGCAGTACACGGGGAAGGGGATGCCGAATTTCGTGCCGGCATGCGCGTTGAGAATCATCGGCACCAGCACGATGGCGTTCCCGAAGAAAATCGTGAGCACCGCCTGATACCAGTTCATGCCCTCGGAGATGAGCGACGAGGCGAGCATGTAGGTCGGGATACACGCGGACATCGAAATCCACAGCGCCGCGATGTCCTTCATGCCCCACTTGCGGTCTTTCACCAACGTCGGAGCGATGTCCTCGTTCCAGTAGGGCGAATGCGAGAGATCGTCCGTGACCTCGTGAATACCGTTCGTGACGCGGACGCCTTCGAGTTCCTGGATGGGCGCGTTCATCGGGCTACGGCAGCAGATCGGACATTTCCTTGTAGGTCTCGGGACGGCGGTCGCGATAAAATTGCCAGACGTTGCGCACTTCGCGAATCATGTCGAGATTCAGGTCGGCGACGATGACGGCATCCTTTTCGCGGGGGCCTTCGGCGATGATCTGGCCGCGGGGATTGGCGAAATAGCTTTGTCCGTAAAATTCGCCAAAGTCCCAGGGCTTCTCTGTCCCAACGCGATTGATTGCGCCGACGTAGAATATGTTGGCCACCGCCGCGGCGGGTTGCTCGAGTTTCCACAAATATTCGCTGAGGCCCGCCACCGTGGCGCTGGGATTGAAGACGATCTCGGCGCCGTTGAGACCAAGCAGGCGCCAGCCTTCAGGGAAATGACGGTCGTAGCAAATATAAACGCCCACTTTACCGACGGCAGTCTCGAACACGGGGTAGCCGAGGTTGCCGGGCTTGAAGTAAAACTTCTCCCAGAAGCCGGGCTGGCAGTGGGGGATATGGTTCTTGCGATACTTGCCGAGAAACTTGCCATCAGCGTCTATCACGGCGGCTGTGTTGTAGTACGTGCCGGTGGCTTCTTCCTCATACACGGGCACGACAAGCACCATTCCGTGTTTCTTCGCCAGCCGCTGCATCAATTTGATCGTCGGACCGTCCGGCACCCGCTCGGTCGACTCGTACCACTTGATTTCCTGTTCACAACAGAAATACGGGCCGTAAAAAATTTCCTGCATGCAGAGCACTTGCACGCCCTTTTTCGCCGCCTGTTCGATTAGCTTGATGTGCTTCTCGATCATCGCCTGCTTGATCTTCTTGACGGACGAGGTGCCCGGCTCCGGGTTGGTCGCTTGAATCAGTCCGCCACGTACGATGCGTGCCATGTTGCGCTCTCCTCAGTAAATGTTCGTTTGTCGCCGTACACCTGTGTAATCGTAGAATACGGTCTTCAGTTGCGTGAAGAAGTTCAGCCCTTCGTCGCTCATTTCGCGGCTGCCGTAGCCGGTCGACTTGAATCCGCCAAACGGCAACTGCGCTTCGCCACCGACGGTCGGCGAGTTGATGTGGACCATACCCGCTTCGATCCGGTCGGTGAAACGCATCACGAGATTCGCGTCGCCCGTGTAAATCGAACAGGTCAGCCCGAACTGCACATTATTGGCGACGTTCATGGCTTCCTCGAAATCACCCACGCGGAATACCGCCAAAACCGGGCCGAAGACTTCCTCCTGCGCCAGCGTGTGCTCGGGCGTCACGTTGTCGAATACGGTCGGCGCCACGAAATAACCTTTCCCGAGTTTTCCCCCGGTGAGTGCCGCGCCGCCGATCAAACATTTGTTGCCTTGCTTCCTGGCAATCTCGATGTAGCGCAGGTCGGTTTCGTACTGCGCCTTGTCAACCGCCGGGCCCATGTTGATGCCCTCTTCCGTGCCGTCACCCACTTTGATCTTCTTCACACGGTCGATCAGTTTTTCGAGAAACTTGTCCGCAATGGCCTTATGCAGAATCACGCGGCTGGTCGCGGTGCAGCGTTGTCCTGTCGAACCGAAAGCGCCTTGCGCGCAACCTTCGACGGCGAGGTCGAGATCGGCATCGTCCATCACCACCAACGGGTTTTTGCCGCCCATCTCGCACGTGACCTTCGCCAAATGCGAAGCCGCCTGCCGGGCAACCTGTCCGCCGGTCTCACAAGAGCCGGTAAACGAGACCGCGCGAACGGTCTTGTTGTTGACGAACTCATCGCCGACGGTACCGCCGCCGCCGTAGACCAGATTCAGCACGCCTTTTGGCAGGCCGGCATCCTCATAAATTTTCGCGAGCAGTTCCGCGCAGCCGGGCGTGTTGCTCGCGGCCTTGAATACCACCGTGTTGCCGGACACCAGCGCCGGCGCCGTTTTCCACACGGGAATGCAGAATGGGAAATTCCAGGGTGTGACGCAACTCACCACCCCGAGTGGTTGGCGAATTGTGTACACGAACGTGCTGGGCATCTCGCTCGGCGAGGTGCGACCCTCGATGCGAAAAGATTGGCCCGCATAATACTCGAGCAGGTTGATGCTTTTCTGGACCTCGCCCCGCGATTCGCTAAGGGTCTTGCCTTCCTCACGCGTCATGGTTCGGGCGATTTCCTCCTTGCGCTCGTAAGAAAGTTGCACCGCCTTCGCGAGGATGCGTCCGCGCGCGGGCGCCGGAGTGTTGCGCCATCCCGGAAACGCGGCTTGAGCCGCAGCGATTGCGGCTTGCGCCTCTTCGCGTGTGGATTGCGGCGCGTGGCCGATGATGTCGTTGGTGTTGGCGGGATTGATGTTGGGAATGGATTTGCCCGAGGACGAATCCACCCACTGTCCGTTGATGAAATTCTTGTAGCGGCGCGCCTCAGCGGCGGGTTTTGCGGCGCTTTTCGGTTTGTCTGCGAGTGCTTGTGGGGACATGTTTGGAACTCCTCTTATTGCTCCCTAAAATCTCTGTTGTCAGTTTCTCAACCGCGTCGTACGGGTCAAGTTTTCTCTTGGCGACATCGGTCAGAATGGTTTGCGCCCGTGGCCCTTCTAGCGCACAAAGTATAGAGGTCGCCATCCGCGATTGCAATAGTCGAGTCACCTCCGCGCGCACCGCTCGCTCGCGCCTTTCTGCCAGTTTTCCGGAATGCACAAGATGTGCGTGGTGGACGTCCAGCACCCCACAAAGGGTTGTGATTCCCTCGCCACTCTTGGCGGACGTGTGAATCGTCGGGCGCTCCCATTTGAGCGCGCTGTATTGGGGGCCGGTCGCAGTTACGCGGGCATTGAACAAATCCGCCTTGTTAATCACCAGGACATCCGCAATTTCCATCAAACCGGATTTCGCCCGCTGGATCTCATCGCCCAATTCGGGCATCAGCACCACGACGACTGTGTCCACCACTTCCGCGACTTCCACTTCGTCCTGCCCCGTTCCCACCGTCTCCACGATCACGATGTCGAAACCCGCCGCATCCAGCGCATGGACAATCTGCGAGGTCGAATCGGTCACCCCGCCATGATGGTGGCGCGTTGCCAGGCTGCGGATGAACACGCCTTCGTCCTCGCTGTGCCGCTGCATCCGCAGCCGGTCACCCAATAGCGCCCCGCCGGAGATTGGACTGGTCGGATCGATCGCGATGACCCCGACGGTCTTGTGCTGTCGGCGCAAATTGTCGATCAGGCGGTCGATCAGCGAGCTTTTTCCTACGCCGGGTGGTCCGGTGATGCCCAGGATCCGCGCGTTGCCCGTGCGCTGATAGAGTTCCGTCGGCAACGGCTCGCCGCTTTCGAGACGGGTCACCAGCTTGGTGAGTTCCTGGCCTCGCATGGTCATCGCCGGCTCTTCTTGATGAATTCCACAATGCTCGCGATGGAACTGCCCGGGCCGAAAACTTCCTTGATCCCAAGCTTTTTCAGTTTTATCACGTCATCATCGGGAATGATCCCACCCGCAAATACCAGCAGGCCCCTGACCTTTTCCTTTTTCAACAATTCCATCACGCGACGGAATTGCGCCATGTGTCCGCCCGAAAGCGAACTCAAGCCGATCACGTCCACGTCCTCTTGTATCGCGGCGGCGACAATTTGCTCGGGTGTGTTGCGAATGCCGGTGTACACCACTTCCATCCCCGCGTCGCGCAAGCCCATGGCCACAACGAGCGCGCCACGCTCGTGGCCATCGAGACCCGCTTTGGCAATCAAGACTTTGACAGGACGCTTCATATCGAATGATACGCTCGATACTCGCCGAATGTTCCCCGCAGCACTTTGCAAATTTCACCGACCGTGACGTAGTTGCGCACGCAGTCCACGATAATGGGCATCAGGTTCTCCGTGCCTTTGGCGGCTTTGTCGAGAGTTGCGAGGCACTTCCCGACCCTGGCCGCGTTGCGCTTCTTGCGCAGCGTAGCCAGGTCGCGACGGCGGCGAGGTTCCAACTGCGGATCAATCTTTTGCATTTTGATTTTGAGGGCCTTGTCGCTGACGCATTCGTTAACGCCGACGATGATCTTCTCTTTGCGCTCGACGGCTTTCTGGTGTTCGTACGCGGCGCGATAGATTTCCTTGTACACGTAACCGCTTTCGATGGCCTTGAGCATCCCGCCCATGTTGTCGATCTTGTTCAGGTATTCGCGGGCTTGTTGGGCGAGTTGGTCGGTGAGCGATTCGATGTACGGGCTGCCGCCGACCGGGTCAGGCTCGGCCGTCGCACCCGACTCGTAGGCGATAATCTGTTGGGTGCGCAACGCGAGCAACGCGGATTCCTCGGTGGGCAGGGCGATCGCTTCGTCTTTGGCGTTCGTGTGCAGGCTTTGCGTGCCGCCGAGCACGGCGGCGAGCGCTTCGAGCGTCGTGCGGACGACGTTGTTATCAGGTTGCTGGGCGGTGAGTGTCGAGCCGGCGGTCTGCGTGTGGAAACGCAACATCATGGAGCGTTCGTTCTTCGCGCCGAAGCGGTCGCGCATGATGTGCGCCCAGAGACGGCGCGCTGCGCGAAACTTCGCGATCTCCTCGAAGAAATTGCTGTGGCAGTTGAAGAAGAACGCGATGCGCGGGGCGAAGTCGTCGACGTTAAGGCCGCGTTCGACACAGGTTTGGACGTAGGTGATGCCGTCGGCGAGCGTGAAGGCGATTTCCTGGGCGGCGGTGCAACCCGCTTCGCGCATGTGATAACCGCCAACGCTGATCGTGTTCCAACCCGGCACTTCCTTCGCGCAGAATTCCACGATGTCGGCGATGAGGCGCAGCGAAGGTTTTGGCGGAAAGATGTAGGTGCCGCGCGCGATGTATTCCTTGAGAATGTCGTTCTGCACCGTGCCGGAGATTTTGGACCATGACACTCCCTGCTTCTCAGCGACCGCGAGATAAAGCGCCAGTAAAATGCCGGCGGTTGCATTGATCGTCATCGACGTGCTGACTTTGTCGAGCGGGATGCCGGTGAAAACCTGTTCCATGTCCGCCAGCGATGAGATCGCGACGCCGACGCGGCCTACTTCGCCGAGCGCGGCCGGGTCATCGCTATCGTAACCGATTTGCGTTGGCAAATCGAACGCCATCGAAAGGCCAGTCTGGCCGTGATCGAGCAAGTACCGGTAGCGCTTATTCGTCTCGCGCGCGTCGCCAAAGCCGGCATACTGGCGCATCGTCCACAGTTTCCCGCGATACATCGTCGCGTGGATGCCGCGTGTGAACGGGAATTTGCCGGGGTGTTCCATATCAACGCCCACGCTCAGCCGCCACCACGGAGACTGACTCCCGAAATGCAAGCCTGACACTCGAATTTCATATCATACTTAACACGCCGAGGCCAGAGATTCGCTGCAGCGCGTTGTTCGGGAACAAGTTCATGGTTGTCGGTCCACACATCTATAACCTCGCAGCGTCAGTAAG
>JBGOTY010000165.1:0-7854 GCA_041476745.1 Verrucomicrobiia bacterium
AGCGTTGAGTGTTGCGCGTTGAACGTTGAGCGTTAAGGCGTTCCCCCGCTCGGTCAGCACGGCCCATAATTGACTCAGTCGCACGTTTTCGCTATAATAGGAATCAGGTCGCCTATGCCAAAGCTGCACATACTCTCGCCGGTCTCGCTCACCGCAACGATTGAGCTGACGGAAAGTCTTATCACGATTGGTCGAACTCCTGAAAACTCCATTTGCATCCAGGATACCAACGTCTCCAGGCGACACGGAATTCTGGTGCGTGACGGGGACAATTATCAATTGCACGACTTCAAGTCCAGCAATGGCACTTTCGTGAATGGGGAGCAGATCATGGCGGCGAAACTCAAGGATGGTGCATCCATTCGCTTTGGCTCGGTAGAGCTTCGCTACGAATCTGGTCTCGCCAAAGTTGCGCCTCTCGGAGCCACACAAGCCGATCAGAAAATGCTCCCCACGCCGCCTAAGGGTTCCAGCGGCAAGGAGCGCGGTGGCCTGTCAAAAAGGATGAAACCGGAATTCGCCCCCGGGGCGTTGCAGTCCGGCCCCGTTACGTTTCATCCGGGCTCTCTCGCCAAACCCATATCTCCGCCGTCTCCCAAGACGTCCGAGTAAAACAGCCTCTCGGGTGTGGGCACACGCAATTGGGCCCAGGTCTCACCATCAAACAATCCGGCAGTCCCCAATCCGAAATCCCCAGCCCCGTCTTGACGCTCCACAGTCACGCGGTGTAACTCTACGGCATGAGCGGATTCTCCACACCTCCGAAAGACGCACGCTATCCAGCCATGCGCTGGTACTGGTATCCGAAGATCACAGAAATCAAGCGGTTCACGCCGCGAGCATGGGCCAGGAAAAAAGCGCGGGAGACACGGCCCGCTCCGGCAGCCGGTTTAGTTCAACTTTCCGTTTTCAACTTCTGCGCCATGACGCTTGCGTGCTCTCCGCTTAGCCGGATACGAAGGCTTCGCCGCGGGCGCGTCTGCCGGTTCCGGTGTCGGAGATCTCTCCGTTGCGTGATCGAGGAACTGTCGCACCTTGAGCGCCAGGGCGTCCCGGGTCGCGGGCTTTTGGACATAGGGGGTCCGCTCGTCGATGATTCCGTTACGGATCGCCAAAGTTTCCGGGTAGCTGGAACAGAACAGCACCTTGACCTCCGGGCAGAGCAATCCCGCCCGGTAGCCCAACTCCCTGCCGCCCATCTGGGGCATGACCATGTCCGTCAACAGTAAGCCAATGTGCTGTCCACGGTCCTTTTGAACGAGGCGCAGAGCTTCGGGGCCGCCCGCCGCTTCGAGCACGGTGTAGCCAAGTTCCCGCAGCATCGTGGCCATGTACCGTCGATCGAATGACTGATCGTCCACCACCAGCACGGTCTCGGTGCCTCGGGGAAGAGCCAATGACTCGTGATTCGCAGCCTCCAAAACCGGTTCGTCCTGGAGCTGACTTCTCCTCGCATGGGGGAGTTCGTGCCGATCGATTTCAATACGGACTGGCCGGCGAAAACGATCGCCCAGCCGCTCGCCCACTCGAAGCGACTTGCGGAACGAATTGAGGAGCCACCGATAACCGGCCCGAACACGAATCTGGATAGAGCCGGCAGACAGTTCCGGCCTGGCCACGAGGCTTCCCGTATCGGTGAGGTGCTCCGAAAACGCAGCATACCCAGGAGTCGTCATCGCTGCCTCACCGGCGAAGCGTTCCCGGCAACGGCTGCTCTTGATCGCATGAATCATCGATCCATCCTATCGGAACAGCCGCAGAATCAGATACCCAACGAGACCGATCCAAACACCAATTCCCGTCAACGCCAATGTCCTGAAAAGGAACGTCTCCGGAAGCAGTGGACTCCCTGACTTCATGGCGGACTCCCTTCGCACATTGGCCTGATGTGAATCCATTCTTTGGTCTCCCGACAAACGGGTACCGAAACCGCAGCGTTGTCTCCGCTTCCATCATTTGCACTCCCCATGCCAGGGCAAATGCGTTTGCGCCATGTCGGCGGACGAGTGACGCAGGGCATTGCTTTGCAAGAGGTTCGGCATGACGAGGTTTTGCGGTCGTCAATCTCCGCTGGTAACTGGTTGTTCAACCAGTTGAGCACTAGTGTCCAGCGAGTGTCCATCGCAATGAACATGAAAAGGGCCAACCCGCTGCCGTGACGAGCGGCAAAGTCCCGGTGGGTCAACTGACTTTCATCAGTTTGTCCGGGCAGGCCCGATACGGGTCATCCCGATACCGGTAGCCCCCAAATTCCTCCGTTCCCGGTTCGCCAAAACCTCCCCAAACCCCGTTTTCACCCTTTTTTCGAAAAAAACACCCTCAGAAACCCCAATGTTTACGGGCCTTTGGAAGAAAAGCTTCCAAACCTTCCAAACCTTCCAAAGCTCGCTCACGGCTTTTTTCAGTTTTCGATACTCTCGCCCGCGTTGATGCAACCGCCGTCAAAAAACGCAGCGAAAACGAGGAGATCGAAAATGAATCTGTTGTCGAAGATCGCCCTTCTGGTCGGACGCCGAAAGTTCGAGGAATTTGCCCAGGCCAACCCCGCGCTCCCCGACGACGCGCTCGCCGTGGCGAACACGCTCGCTACGTATCCCGTTCGTGGCGCGGTCGCGCTGGTCGCCGGCTCGCTCGCCCACGCGCTCGACAATCTGTTGCGCGGCACGGAGACCATCGACGCCGCCGCGACCCACGCGCTGCTGATTCTCGCCGCCCTCTGCATCATCTGGGTCCGCCACGCCATCAGCAAACACGACGTGCGCGTCAACGACGTCGTCCAAAAAGCCCGCGATGTTTCTGGAATCGGCTCGAAAACGCTGCCAATGATCGTCGCCTTCGGGCTCGGCTTTGCACTTTTCACCGCCTCCCCCGCGTCCGCCCAGACAAACGCCGCCGCCGACAACGCGTTCAGCCAGCTCGTCACCGACATCGGCAAGTCCGCCAAATTCAGCAGCGGCATCGGCATCAATCTCCACGCGAAGATCGCGCCGTTGCTCTCGCAGGAACTGCCTCTCTTCGGGCGCACGGGCACGAACTCGTCATGGTCCACGGGGCCGTCGCACGCCACGTTTTTTCTCCCGGCGGAAAACGAGGAGCAGTTGGGCTGGTCGCTCAGCGGCAGTTGGAAATCGCCGCCGCGCCTCTTACGCCTCGCGCTATTCAACGCCAGCGACGTCGATTGGACCGTGAACTGGGGACTGCCCGTCGAGGATTACTACCAACTCTTCCGTCACGCCGACTGGAAGGAAAACCGATTCGGCCTCTCGGTCACGCGAAAATTCTGAACCGGGGAGCCCTCCAGGAATGAATGAACCACACGGCATCAATTGGGGCGCGGTCCTGGCCTTCATCGCGTTGTTGGAGTTTCTGCGCAGCGTCGTCATCTACCTGTTCATCAGTCCGCTGCGCGGCGCGGGCAAAAAGATCGACCACCTCGAAAACCAACTCAACGGCCTCAATTTCACCAACCTCCAAAAAAGCGTCGAGGACCACGAGAAACGGATGCGCACGCTCGAAAGCGACGCGATGCCCATCGACGATTTCCAGCGTTACGTGGACACCGCCGAGCGCGATCGCCGCCTGATGAACAAGAAACTCGACATCCTGTTGCAACGCACCGCGCACCTGCGCCAACCCGAAGATGAAAGGGAACTAGCCGATGAAACCTGAACAACTCCGCGACCTCCGCGTCGCGCTCCTCCGCGAACTCTACCGCCTGAACCCGCTCGGCCGCCGCGCCGTCGTGCTTCACAAGCTCGTCGAGCAAGAAGTCGAGTGCACCGTCGCCGAGGTCACCGCGCAGCTCGCGTTCCTGCGCGGCAAACATTTCCTCTGCGAGGTGAAAGCCGACGATATCTCCCCCGGCCTCGACCCGTTTTGGTTCATCACCACCGAAGGCATGGTCCACTGCGAGGCAAAGCGACTGGTATGACGAAGCGCCTACGTAAACCGAGCGGCAGGATCGCGATGTTGCCAGAGGAAGTTCGCGGGGAGATCAATAAGAAGCTTCGCAAAGGCTGGCGGTACCCGACCATCATCCGCTGGCTGTTCGCCCAGAAGGCGACGGAAGAGATTCCTGATCTTAACCTGAAAGAAGGCGAACCCTACTCGCTGGCTTGGCGGCGGAATTGCAAGAACGCCGAGGCAGCGCAACGGCAGTGCAAGAAGGGCTTGTCCATTTGGTTCAACACCTACTATCGCGAGTGGCTCCGGGAGGAAGTAAGCCAGGACAAGTCCATCCGCGTGCTCAAGGAGATGCAGGAATTGAGCAGCGTGGCCAGCGAGACGGCGCAGCCCGGTGCCGAGATCGGCGGCAACATGCTGATTCAGTCGATGCTCCTCGACACCATCAAGTTGTTTCACGAGGAGAGCACGGATCCGACTGAACTGGCACAGTTGGCCAATGCCTGGGCGCGGCTGAACCAAACCGCCACCGAAAACGAAAAGATCAAGCTTCGCACTCAGGCTTCGCTCGACGCCGGCCTCGAAGCGCTGAAGGCCGAAATCACGAAAGACCCGGAAACCGTCGAGCTGTTTAAGAAACTCCACGACATCGTGAAAGGTTCCCGGAAACCAACCGCATGAACTCCGGCTTCGATAATCTTCGCCAATCCATCGAACTCGACGCCATGCCGAAAGTCGCCACACCGTTGGTCAGCTCCTTCCGCGAGTTCCTTGAAAAACACGCCC
The DNA here is from genome assembly GCA_041476745.1 of Verrucomicrobiia bacterium. GTDB lineage: Bacteria > Verrucomicrobiota > Verrucomicrobiia > Palsa-1439 > Palsa-1439 > Palsa-1439. The sequence goes on from JBGOTY010000165.1 coordinate 4,690, forward strand.
GCGTCAAAACTCCCGACGGCAGCTATCAGCGATACACCTTTACTGGACGCGAGGCGTTGGAATTTGTGGTGGGGATTATTGATCGCATCCTCGGCTCTGACTGTAGCCACGCCGCTCTGTCGGCGTGCGTCAGCGATTCCACGGCGACAGAGCGCCGTGACTACAATTCAAAATCGCGCCAGCCCATCAGCGACGCCCGCCTCACCGCCACCGGCAGTGCGCAATGGGGAAAAACCCTCCTCGAACTAAACCTCCTCGCCTACGCCGCCGGTATCCAGTTCCGCTCCGTCGGCCTCTTCCTGCCCGATGAAGACCTCGTCGAGGGCATCGTGGACAGCAAACTCCGCCCCGATGTTCTCGACCAGCAACCGTGGCTCAATTCCCTGATCACCCTCGGCAAGGCCGAAAACGCGTCGGGCAAAACCGTCAATCGCAAGGGCCTGTTCACCTGCACCGATGGCAGGAAAAGATCGCACGGGATGATCCATGGCATGCAGAAAATCCCCACGACTTTCAGCTTCGACATCGTGATCGAGGACGAGAAGGACGACATCCCGCCGACCATGTCGCGTTACCTCACCGCCCGCATGACCGCGAGCGATCTGCGTTTCCGCTTGAGCATCGGCACCCAGCGCTATGCCGGCGCCGGCCAGAACAAAGAGTTCGAGGACGGCACCATGCACCTCGGCCACTTCACCTGCGCCGCCTGCGGCCACAAACAAAACCCCGAAGAAAACTGGCCGCAAATCTGCCGCCTCGCGGTGGATGGCGCGCCAAGTCTCGATGATCCGCAGTTGCAGTTGGAGGGTAATTTCCGAGCGACGGAAACGACAGAGACCCTTCGACAAGCTCAGGGTGACAACCGGGGAAAGACATATGACTTTGATCCAAGCGGACATTTCTATCTTGGTTGTGTACGGTGCGGGCACGAATTGGATCGGCACAGGCCGGGATTTATCGCGCAGCATCCCGAGCGGGAGAAGCTGCAGCACTGGTCCGTGCGGATTTCGCAATTACTGGTCGCGGCCATCGAACTGAAGCAGATCGTCGCCGACTGGTGCCACAACGCGGTCAAAGATCCCGACGCGATGAAGACGTTCTACGTCGATCGCCTCGGCCTGCCGCGCTCCAGCAGCCAGCAGCTCGACCAGAAGATCCTCGACCGCGCCCGCAGCCTGGAACACTTCGACCTCTCACTCTCACCACGTCCCGGCACCACGCGCTTCGCCGGGCTAGACACCGGCGACCGTTGCTGGCTCACGGTCCGCGAAATCGAGTCGCCGACGGTGAAACGCATCACCTGGCTGGAACAACTCAGCGCCGAACGTGTCCGCGCCCGCGTGCCGCAGGTGTTCGAGTTGCTGGGAGTCAGCGCGCTGTTCGTCGATGCCGGCCCGCTGCGCGACCTCGCTCGCGATCTCTGTTTCCTGTTGAATGGTCTCACGAGTTTTCATCCGTCGCCGCTTCCCGATCCCGAACGCGCGGTCATCCATTTTCCCGGCGGCCTCACGTGGGATGGCGCGAACCAGCGTTGGCGCGGCCTGCGTTGCGCCGCCGTCGAATTCACGCTCAAGGAAGGGAAGGGCGTGATCCACAAACTCGGCATCACGCAGGACGGGCTTTTTTATCCCGTCATCGCCTGCAACCGCGACGAGACCATCGAGCGCGTCGTCAACGAACTGCTCACCGCCGCCGAAAACGTCATTGAGGTCATCGACGGCAAACTGCGCACCACGCCGTCGATTCGCCTGCCAGAACGCGGCGTCGCCACCCCGAAGATCATCGACACGTTCGACGCCCACATCATTTCCGGCAGCCGCCGCGAACGCGACGAACGCGGCCACGCCGAGCACTTCGTCGATGGTTGCGAAAATCATTTACTGCTCAGCGACGCCTACAGCGCGCTCGCGGAATCCGTGTGTGAACGCCCCATCGCGCTCCCACCTACCGGCGCGATGAATCCCACCACCTCCTGCACACTCGGAAACCGCGGCCGCTGGGGCGCGCCTACTTTGGCCAGGAGAACCTGGTGAATAGAAACAGAGTCAACATTCAACCCCGAAACGGATTCGGGGCAGGCCGTCCAACGTTGAACGCTCAACTTTCAACCAGCTGCGACAATTTGGTGAAACAACAGCAACGGCGCGCGCCTCGCAGAGGCGCGGCTACACCCGGAAACAACAACGGCGCGCGCCTCGCAGAGGCGCGGCTACAACGGAGAAACCTAGAATGAAGAAGCTCATGTTCTCAATCCTGCTCACCGCAACTATTCTTGCGAGTTACGTCTATGCGCAAGGCGGCTACCCGCTCGGCTCGGATGTCGCGTCGACGATCACCACCAGCAAATTCAGCATCGTCGGCACGAGTTCAACGCTCGTGGCGACCGACAATGCCGACCGCGTCTTCTGCAAGATCGTCCAGCGCGGCACCAACGCCATCGACGTCGGTTACAGCCTCACCGTGACGAACGGCCAGCAGGATTACCTCGCCGGCACCGTCGGGAGTTCATGGAACACGCAACGCCCCGCGCTCTACAAGGGAGCCATCTCCGCAATTCTCGACAGCTCCACGGCGACCCTCACTTCCGCCGTCACCGTCATCGAAGGCACGCGCCAAAGTTTCTAACCGGTTGGATCGCTCACGAGAAACCCCATGGCCAATCGCCTCAAAAAAACATGGCAGGCGCTGAAAGGTGCGGGACTGGAAATGTTCCGCGCCGACAGCGCCGGCCTCTTCCAATTCGGCGAGAGCAATCTCGTGGATCCGCCTTCGCCTTTGGCTTCGGCGGACAAGCGCGCCACCGGAAATGTTGCGCCAGCGCCGCCCCAACCCGGCACCATCGTCAAGGCGCAGGTCGCCGAGCGCTGGATGAACCAGGTCACGCGCGGCCTCACGCCGGAAGCGGTCGATGATTATCTCACGACGGCGATCAGCGGCGACACGCTGAACCAGTTTGCGCTCTTCGAGGAAATGGAAGAGAAATGGCCCGAGCTACGCCTCGCGCTCTACAAACACAAACTCAAGGCTGCCCGCCGCAATCCGCGCATCGTCCCACCCGATCATCCCCAGAATCCCGCGCTCGCCAAGGAGAAAGCCGACTTCGCGAACTACGTCTTTGCCGCGATGCGCAACTGGCATCGCACTGCCTTCAACCTTCTCGATGCC
>JBGOTY010000166.1:0-7744 GCA_041476745.1 Verrucomicrobiia bacterium
GATGTTTTCAGTCCATTGCCACATGTCCAACGTATAGTGCCGCAGCGTAAGGTGAGGGTCAAGCCAACCGGGGGTTCCACTGTGGTGAATCAATCTCGACGCTTCACGAAGCACAGTGCTGCAGAGCGTCCGCCCGCAGGTGCCTACGGATGGGCGCCGACACGGAAGAACTCTTGGGGCGCAGCGCTGGAACCGCAGTTGAAGTTGGTCAGCCCACCGGTGCCGGGAACGTTGCTGTAAAGGGTGCTCCACGCGCCTGAGACCAGATCCGTGGTGGCTTGGACGTCATAGTGGGCATTGGTGGAGGTCGTCAGGCCAACCAGAACATTCGTGCCGCTGAAGAAGATGCCAGAAATGTTGGGCACAGGCACCGCGGTCAACACGATGTTGTCGATCCCACCACTGCCGCCGTTTCCCAAGCCGTCTGTGTCCCCGATGCTGATCGCCGCCTGGTTGATGGGCTGATGAAAGCCGATGGGTGCGTTGCTTGCCAGGGAGACACCGTTGACGGTCAGACTGAACGCAGACGCCGGCAGGTTCAGGCTGAAACTGATCGTTTGGAGGTTGGTGCGAACCAGACTTGTCGTAAATAAGTACAATACCGTGGGGGAATTGCTGGAACCGTCCACCGATTGCACCCGCATGGTCCCGGGCGAGGTCTCGGGAAAACTCAGGGTGATCGACGTCACGTTGGAACCTGGCGGGCCGGACTGCCCGAATGCGACCGTGGCGCCGACCGTGGAATCGAGCATCAATTGCATGTCCAGCGTCACGACATTGGAGGAGACGTTGCCCACCTGCATCGAGAAGTTGCCGACGCCCTGGCCGGCGTTGTTGCAGACGAGTGGTTGATTGGTCAAGTTGATCGTGAACGCAGGGAAGATGTAAGAAGCAACCCCGCTGGGGTTTGACCCGCTTGCAGCATAAGCGGAAAAGTCGTTGGGTGGCCCGCTTGCGTTGGTATAGGCTGTCACTGGTGTGAACTGACTGAAGGTAATGTTGTACAAGGTCTGGGCACTGGATTCTCTGAAGCCCAGCAGTTGAATCACAGAAGCAATAACTACAGCGAGCCAAACACTCCGAATAGGTGCCTTTAGGCTAGAACCCATCGCATAAGTCCTCAACGCCTGTTGGCAGGATGCCGTTAGCGCCGACGTCGTCGCAGCAGAACCAATCCCGTAAATCCTGCGGCCACCAAGGCCAGTGCGCTTGGTTCAGGAACCTGCGTGAACGTCTGGTCGATGGTCGAAATACTCGCAAAGGCCGGCAAGGAAGCAACGAGAAGTACGTCCTTGGAGAGGGTCAAAAACGACTGAGGCGGTTGGATCGCCAAACTGTCTGAGAGCTTGTTGGTCGTTGCCGAGGCAAAAACGAACATCTGCCCGGCGAGCTCGTTGTTGTTAGTGAACACCTGCTCGACCACTTCTGCCAGACCGGTGCCGGTCACTGTTCCATTGAAAAGCAGGTTCGCCTGCGAAATCAAATTCGGTGAGTTGGTCACGGCGACCTTGTAACCGAGAATCATATCCATGGGGTTGGCACCGGAGACGATCGCACCGCTGAACCGAATCCCAAAGTTGCCGTTGATTGTGATCGAGGTGACGTTGATTTGACTGGCTGAGAAATCGCCGCTAATGCTGAAATCCTGGAAGTCCTTGTCGCCAACGAGAACGTCTCCACCAACATTCGTCAGACTCGCCAAACTGACAGTCGGCCCAATAACTATCTGGGCGTTGGAAGCGGGCGCATACGCCACAGCAAGAATGACTGCCGCGCAGATGACCAAAAGATGTTGCCCGAAACGAAATACCCAGAAGCGGAGTTCTTTAATCACGGACATTTTTCCCTTACCCTAACGATCCCCTAGGCCCAACAGATTTCAAAGCCCATAGTTGCCCGTCCCGATAACTGTGTCAACCACCGCATCTTAGTAAACTTGATGGCCTAAGTCAAGTCTGAAGCGAAAATAACTGGTGTTAAGTAGTTTCTGTCGTCATCTTTGACTCTGGAAATGAGGCAGAAACGCTGTAACACATTCTGCGTAAACAGGATGCCAAAATAACGAGCCTTGACGAGCATGGGGACGATGCCCAGGAAGCTTTTTTGTTCCAATTAGCTTCCGGTTTTACTCAACGCGAGATCACCGGTCAGAGACGACTCGAAAATCAATTTGGCGCTTAAAAACGTCAACACGCTCCACCTGCACGCGGATCTTATCTCCGATCTGGATTACACGTTTGGTGCGTCGCCCGACCAGACGTTCTTGCCGCTCATCGTATTGGTAAAAATCGTCCTCCAGCGTGGAGACATGGACGAGACCCTGGACCAGGCTCTCCGGTAGCTCAACGAAGATGCCGAAATTCCTTACCGTACACACCACGGCCTCCATCACCGCCAATTTGCCGCGCGCCAGTTGCTGCTGGAAGTACTCCAGCTTCTTCAATTCGACCGATTCCTCCTCCGCCTCGGCAGCCACGCGTTCCGTCTGGGAGATGTGCTCGGCGGCGCGGGTCAACTCCTGGAGACTATAGCGGCGCGGGGAATTCCTCCCAACCGCCAGCAAAGACAGTAGCGTGCGATGTACGACCAGGTCGGCGTACCGTCGGATCGGGGACGTAAAATGGGTATAGAACTTCTTGGCCAGTCCGAAGTGGCCCACGGGAACGGGTGAGTAGCGGGCCCGCTTTAACGAACGCAACAAGGCCAGGTTGATGGCATACTCCTCTGGTTCGCCTTCGACCTGCTTCAGGAGCTTCTGCAACTCCTGGCGATGCGCCACGTCGCCGACTTTATAACCGAAACTCTGCGCGTATTGCCGAAAGTCGCGCAACTTTTCCAGGTCGGGGTCGTCGTGAATCCGGTAGATGCACGGAATCTGCAACTGGCAAATGTGCTTGGCGACCGCCTCGTTTGCCGCCAGCATGAACTCCTCGACGAGCTGGTGGGAAATATCGTAGTAGATCTTCTCGATATGCGTCGGTTTGCCGTGCTTATCGAGGCGAACCTTTACTTCGGGAAACTCCAGGTTTAGCGAACCATGCGCGAAGCGCAGTTGACGGAGGTGCGAAGCCAGCCGCCACATTTTTTTCAGCTCGCGGGTGAGTTCCTCGCGATCGTCGCGCGATTGCAGGCGCGCAAACGCTTCCTTGTACGTCAACCGTTGCCGGGAGCGGATGACGCTCAGCGCGAACTCCGTCTTGCGAACCACCATTTTGGGAGTGAATTCGATGAACACCGACTGCGTGAGGCGGTCTTCGTTGGGCCGCAGGCTGCACAGGTTGTTCGAAAGCTTCTCGGGCAACATGGGCAAAACGCGATCCACGAGATAAACACTGTTGCCGCGCGCGTGAGCCTCGCGGTCGAGCGGGCCGTCGGGCTGGACGTAGTGCGAGACGTCGGCGATGTGCACGCCGAGGCGCCAACCGCCGCCGGGCAGCTCGTCCACGTTCACCGCGTCGTCAAAATCCTTCGCGTCGTCGGGATCGATGGTGACGATGAACTTCCCGCGCAGGTCAAGTCGCTGCTCATATTCCGCCGTGGCGATCTTTTCCGGGATGCGGGCGACTTCCGCCAGGGTTTGCTCCGAAAAGCCGATCGGAAGGCGATGCTTGCGAATGATGGCCATAATATCCACGCCGGGCGCATCGGACTTGCCGAGCACCTCCACGATTTCGCCTTCGGGATTGATGTGGCGCGATTTCCATTCGAGCAGCTTGACGACAACCTTGTCGCCCACCTCCGCATTCAACGCGGGCCGGGTGTAAACGTCATGCGGCATGCGCGGGTCGTCCGGGATGACGTAGTGAACGTGCTGGCCCTTCTGCAAAGTGCCCACGACGATTTCGCTGGCGCGCTCCAGGATGCGAATAACCACGCCCGCAGGTTTGTCGGCCGCTTTGAACTTCCGCCGGTCGCGATGCAACCGCACCACCACCTTGTCACCGTGCAACGCAACACCGGTATCTTCTCCCGCGACATAGATGTCGGGCCGCGGCTCGGCGGGAGTCGTCGTTTCCGCGGGGGATTCGGGCCGCAAAAAGGCAAAGCCCTTTTCATTGAACTCGATTCGTCCCACGACCAAATCGGCGTCGTGCGGGAGGACAAAACGGTCGGTGCGGACACGGACGACCTCGCCTTTGTCCAGCATACCGGCCAGGACCCGGCGGAAGTCGCGGCGCTCGGCGGAGTTCAGGCGGAGTTTTTTGGCCAGCTCGTCGCGCCGGAGCGGATGGTAATTCGGTGTGGCGAGAAGCGTCTGGATTTTCTGGCGGATGTCCATTAGAGTGCGCGGCACGTTAGCACGGGCGGATATGCCCACCAATGAAAAAGTTTCTCCTCAAGCTCGCGTTTCTGTCGTTGTTCCTTGCGCTGGGTTTTCTCGGCTGGCGCAATTTCGAATTGCACCGGGCGCTGAACGACCTGCGGGGCGAGATCACCCAACTCGAGCGGGAGCGACGGGATCTGCAGAGCAAGGTCTCCGCCACGCAGCGCGGTCCGAAGCCGGAAGAACAGGCCGGGGACCGCCAGAGTATCGAGCAGCAGACCAGCGAATTGCGCGGCCTGTCGTTCAAGAACCCGGTGAACTACAAAATCATCGACCGCTCGGAATTGCGCCGCGTGCTCGTGGACAAGGTGAAGGAACAATATACCGAGCAGGAGATGCGCGATTACAGTCGGACGCTGGCGGCGGTCGGGCTGGTTCCCGAAGGCACGGACCTGCTCAACGTCCTGGTGAGCCTGTACAACGAGCAGGTCGCGGCCTTCTACGTTCCGGAAGAGCGGTCGCTGTACACGTTCAAGGACCTCGTCTTTTCCAGCAATCTCGACAAGATGCTGCTCTCGCACGAACTCACACACGCGCTGCAAGACCAGAACTTTGATCTGCTGAAGTTCCCGCTCAAAGTGAAAACCAACGATGACCTCGCGCTGGCCACCTCCGCGCTCGTCGAAGGCGACGCGACCGTGCTCATGACGCGCTGGTACGTGGAGAACGTCGATCCGAGCAAGATGTTGGGCGACCTCGGCGCGATGTTCGGCCAGAACACGGCCAAGCTCCGTGAAGCGCCGGCGTACTTGCGCGAGATGCTGATGTTCCCGTACCAGGAAGGCCAGCAGTTCGCGATGACGCTGTACAGCTCCGGCGGCACGACGGCCATCGACGCGGCGTTTCGCAATCCGCCAACGACCACGAAAGACATTCTGCATCCCGACAAGTTTCTGCATCAGCGCGCCACGCCGGAGCATCCCGACCTTCCCAAGCTCGAAGCCGGGGATTGGCGGTTGATCGGCAACAATACCCTCGGCGAATTTGGCACGCGCTTCGTCCTGCAACAGGGCATGGGAGTTTACGATGCCCAGATCCTGGCGGAAGGGTGGAACGGCGATCGTTACCAGGTCTACGAACGGGGCACGAATGGACCGACCGCTCTCGTGTGGGTGACAGCCTGGGAAACCGACCCGCAGGCCACTGAGTTCGAAGCGGCTTACAAGAAGGTGGTTGAGAAACGACCCGCGACTCCCGCCACCAGCCTGCGTATCCACCGCGAGGGCAAACGTGTGACAATCATACAATCACCCGACCCTGCCTTCGTGGATCTGTGGGAGGCAAGTCATACTGTGCGGAAGGCCAATTGAGCCGCAGGCTGCGCCTTGCGGCCGGCGGCCAACACAGTTCCCCGCATTGACCAATACCAGACGCTGGGCTATGCTGGACGGACTCGAGGGTCGCGAATGCCAAATCACACGACGATTGATAAAAAGAAGATCCGCGAAGCGGTGCGGCTGTTGCTGGAAGGCATCGGCGAAGACCCGGACCGCGACGGCTTGCGCGACACGCCGGACCGCGTCGCGCGCATGTACGCGGAGATTTTTGGGCAGGGGGAAGAGGACCCGCATGTCGCGCTCAGCAAGAAGTTCGACGAGCATCACCACGAAGTCGTCCTCGTCAAAGATATTACTTTTTTCTCGATGTGCGAGCATCACCTGATGCCGTTCTTTGGCACGGCGCACATCGCGTACATTCCCAACGGTCATATCGTCGGCATCTCGAAGCTGGCGCGGGTGGTGGAATCGTTCGCCCGCCGGCCGCAGGTGCAGGAGCGCATGACCAGCCAGATCGCCGACGTCATCAATCAAGAACTCAAGGCCGATGGCGTGGCAGTCGTCTGCGAAGCCGTGCACACCTGCATGACGATGCGCGGCGTAAAACAGCCGAGCGCGTCGGTCATCACCTCCGCCATGCGTGGGGCGTTCGAGAAGAACGTCACCAGCCGCACCGAAATCATGGCGCTGATCTACGGCAAGTCGACTGGCTGATGAAAAAGGTTTACATCAAGACGTACGGCTGCCAGATGAACGAGCGCGACAGCGAAGCCGTGGCCGCGATGCTGCGCGCGCGCGGCTACGCCATCATCCCCTCCGAGCGTGACGCCGATGTGATCCTGCTGAACACCTGCAGCGTCCGCGATCTCGCCGAACAAAAGGCCATCGGCAAGATGACCACGCTGGCGCATCTCAAACGCCGCAAGCCCGACCTCGTGCTGGGTTACCTCGGCTGCATGGCCCAAAGCCGCGGCGGCGCGCTCGCCGAAAAACAGTCCGCGGTCGATCTGGTCGTGGGCACCCAGCGGTTTCATCACGTGCCCGATTACCTCGATCAGATTTTCACGCGGCGCCGTGAAGATGCCGATTCGTATGACGAAGAGCTGAAAGCCATCGTGGACGTCGCGGAAGAATCCGGTAGCGAATCCACGATCAAGGACCACGTCCTCGGCACGAACGGCAATCGCCAGGTCACCGCGTTCGTCAGCATCATGCAGGGCTGCGACATGTACTGCTCGTTCTGCATCGTGCCGTACACGCGCGGCAGTGAACGGAGCCGGTCGATTGCGGAAATTGTCGAGGAAGTCCGGCATCTCGTCGACCAGGGCGTGAAGGAAGTGACCTTGCTGGGCCAGATCGTAACCAGTTACGGGCGCAAAGACATTGGAAAAAAGGACGGCAAATCCGCTTTTGTCCAACTTCTCGAGGCCGTGCACGAAGTGGAAGGACTGGAGCGCATTCGCTTTACGTCGCCGCATCCGAAAGGTTTCGGTGACGATCTTGTCGAGGCCTATCGCGATCTGCCAAAACTCTGCGAGCACGCACACCTGCCCGTGCAGAGCGGCTCGAATCGGCTGTTGAAGGCCATGAACCGCGGGTACAGCCGCGAGTGGTACCTGCGGATCCTCGACAAACTCCGCGAGGCGCAACCGAAAATTGCGATCAGCACCGACGTCATTGTGGGTTTTCCCGGCGAAACCGAGGAGGACTTCGAGCAAACCGCGTCGCTCATGCGCGAAGTGGAATTCGACCAGGCTTACATCTTCAAGTACTCGCCGCGCCGCGACACGCCCGCCGCCGAGTTGCCCGACCAACTCAGCGACGACGAGAAGGAAAAACGGAACCAGATAGTCCTGGAAATCCTGAACGAGCGCATGGCCCGCAAGAACCAGGAACTCGTCGGCCAGACCGTTGAAATCCTCGTCGAAGGCCGCAGCGAGAAGGCCGGTAAACGCATGTTCGGCCGCACGCGCACCAACAAGATCGTGCTGATCGACGGCGACGAGCGTCACCGGGGCGAATTGCTGCCGGTACGCATCGAACGCGCCACTACCATCACACTCTACGGCGACCCCGCCATCCATAACCTATGACACGACTAGCCATTACCTCGACCATCCTCGGCGCCGCGATCGTTGCCGGC
>JBGOTY010000167.1:0-7672 GCA_041476745.1 Verrucomicrobiia bacterium
AACGCACCGAAGATCTCTTCTGTCGTTAGCGTCGCCGCCAGCGGCAGATAGCCGCCGGTCAATCCCTTCGCCACCGCCATCAAATCGGGCGTCACTCCTTCATGCTGGCAGGCAAACATTTTTCCCGTGCGTCCAAAACCCGTCATGACCTCGTCCACGATCAGCAGCGCCCCGTTTTGCGTGCAGAACGCACGCAATTCCTTCAACAAACCGCGCGGCCACAACTTCATTCCGCCCGCGCCTTGAATCATCGGTTCGATCACCACCGCCGCCAGTGTCCCATCCGCTACGGTTCGCAACCCCGCTATGTCTTTCACGCGGACCACATCGAAAAGTAACGGTTTGAACGCCGCCTGAAACAGGTCAATCCCGCCCAGGCTGACCGCACCGAGCGTGTCACCGTGATAGGCATCGGCAAACGCCACGAACTTTGTGCGGTGCGGTTGCTGTCGGTGCTGCCAGTACTGCAACGCCATCTTGATGGCGACTTCCATCGCGGTCGAGCCGTCGTCCGAATAGAACACGCGCGTCAAGCCGCGCGGCGCAAGGTTGACCAACTTCTCCGCCAACTGGATGGCCGGCGCATTCGAGAGACCGAGAAACGACGAATGCGCAATTTGGTCGAGCTGATCCTTGATCGCTCGTGTGATCGCGGGATGCCGGTGACCATGCAGGTTGGTCCAGATCGAGGAGTTGGCATCGATATACTCACGCCCGTTCGTGTCCCGAAGCATCGCGCCTTCTCCCGACTCAATGATGACCGGCTCCTCCCCCAGCCAATCCTTCATCTGCGTGAACGGATGCCAGAGGTAACGATGGTCTTTGTCAGCGAGCGAGGTCACCAAACTCCTTCACAAACTGTTCAATGTCCGGCTGTTCATGCGCCGCCGTCACGGTCACGCGCAAACGCGCTTTGCCCTTGGGCACGGTCGGGAAGCGAATCGCGGGAACAAAAATGCCTCGCTCCTGCAACTGGCACGAGATCTCAACCGCCGCGCTTTCCTCGCCGATGATGATCGGGATGATCGGACTGCGCGATTCATTCGGAACACCAACCGAAGACAAGCCATTCTTCAAGGCGCTCACGTTCCGCCAGAGTTGGTCGCGCCGCTTGTGGCCGTCCTCGCTCATGACGAAATCAACCGCCGCCGCCGCCGCCGCGCATACCGCCGGCGGCAACGCCGTCGAATAGATCAGGCTGCGGGCCCGATTCCGTAAAAAGTCGATCAGTTGCTGCGAACCCACAACAAAGCCGCCCGCGCAGCCGAGCGCCTTGCTGAGCGTGCCCAGCGTGATGTCAATCTGGTCCTCGACACCCGCGGCTTCCGCGATGCCGCGACGGTTTGTGGCATACAATCCCGTTGCATGCGCTTCATCGATCATCAACCACGCGCCGTACTTCTCCTTTAGCGCAACGATTTCAGCCAACGGAGCAAGATCGCCGTCCATCGAGAACACTGTCTCGGTCACGATAAGCTTGCGGCGGAAAGTGTCGCCTTGTTGGAGGATGGCTTCCAGTTTTGTGAGGTTCTTATGCGGATACACCCGAATGGTCGCGCCGCTCTGCCGCGCGCCATCGATGATGCTGGCGTGGTCGAGCTTGTCCAGGATGACCATGTCGCCCTCGCCAACAAGCGCGGTGATGGTGCCGACGTTGGCTGCATAACCGCTGCCGAAAACGATGGCTGCTTCCTTGGCCTTGAACGCAACGAGCTTGCGTTCCAGGTCTTCATAAGGTTGCAGGTTGCCAGAGACAAGGCGTGACGCGCCCGCGCCGACGCCGTACTTTTCAATCGCCTCCACTGCGGCCCGTCTTAGGGTGGGGTCAGTGGCCAGCCCGAGGTAATCGTTGCTGGAGAAGTTGAGCAATTCACGACCACCGAGCACAATCCGCGGGCCTTGCGCTGAAGTGATCGTCCGCAGGCTTCGGTACAGGCCCTCCGCGAGAGACTTGTCGAGTTCGGCGCCGAGTTGGTCATTCAGGTTTGACATTCGCAGGCGCGGATTCTTTGGGCGCAATCGGCAACGGTTTGTAGATGACGATGGCGTGGGCGTCGACGCGGTAGCGGAGTCCGGTGCTCTCGGTCACATACTTCAACACGTCGGCGAGTGGGATATTGTGAAGATTCAGTGTGACCTTGGCGGCCTTCGAAGCCTCGGGGGTCTGCCACACGAAATTGATTCGCGTCTTGTCCGCCGAAACCTTCTCGCTCTCCGTCCGCAAGAGTTCGATGACATCCGTCACGGTCGCGTTGCGCACATTCAACTCGTGGATCACCGTGTCATCCAGTTTATGCCGCAAGTCGGAGGATGAACCTTGCTGGCGTCTCTTTTCCTGGATCTCGTCCAACAATTGTTTGACGATTGGCTGCTTCGGGTCCTGGGCCAGGATCTTGTTGCATTGTTGCTCGGCTTCGTCGTACAGCCCCATCCGCGCCAGCAGGATCGCACCCTGCAGCATCTCACCCATTTGATCATCGGTGAGTTTGGCCCCATTGGTTATCGTCGGCGCTGCCTCGCCGGCCGCCCGCGTAGCGGTTCCCGCGAAGAAGGCGGCCACCACCAGCCCGCTACAGCACCAACCACGTACACTATTTGGCTTCATCGAAAAGCACCTCTCCTCCAACCATTGAAAAGCTCACCGCCTTGTTCGCGTACACGATCGCCTCATACGGATCGCCGCCCGCCCCTTCCAACGGCGCCGCAATCAAATCCGCCCAGGCGCCCGGAGTGATTCTCCCAAGTTTCCCGGGCTGGTTCAACGCCTTCGCCGCGTTCACCGTCGTCATTTCCAACAACTCCTGCGCCGACAGAAGCGGGAAGACCTCCGCCAGCTGCTGCATTTCGTCGAGCATACTCAGGGAATCGTTACTCGCCAGGCTGTCGGTGCCCAGGCAGACATTGATCCCCTGCTCCTTCATGGTCTGGAGGAAGGGCATGCTGCGATGGAAGAAACGATGCGTCTTCGGGCAATGTACCACATGCGTGCCCGTCTGTTTCAGCAGGGTGATGTCCAGCGGTGTGAGACAATTCGCGTGCGCGGCGATACAGCCGGGCCCAAGCACACCATACTCGGACAGCAATTGAACCGGTCCCGCCCGTTTGCAGTCGCTCATGTCGCGGCCAGCACGCAAGAAGTAATCGTACATTTGTCCCGTACCACGCCGAATCATATCGTCCTCTTCCTCCGATTCCGCAACATGCGTCGTCAAAGGAATATTCCGCGCCCGCGCATACTGCGCGGACAAGCGGTACAGCTCCCCGCTCGCCGTGTACGGGGCGTGCGGTGAAAGCCCGAAGCCTCCGCGCATGATCGGGTGCGCGGCGATGAACTCCAGCGCCCCCGTGGCCACGGCCTTCGCCTCTTCCGTACGGTTGAGGTCAATGAGTTCGAGACACCACCACACGCGCAGCTTTGTGGGCAGGACCTTATCGAGTAACCCGGGAAACGACTCGATATTCACCACCGTCGTTGTCCCGGAGCGCGCCAACATGTCGAGCCCGCGCTGAACCGCGCCGACAAACTCCTTTTCCGGGTGCAATTGTTTCGCCGCGACCAATTGTAGGATCCATGCGGTGAAGCTGCCGTGCCATTCGACCTCACCGCGCAGGTGGGTGTAATCGAGGTGACAATGGGCATTGATCAGGCCCGGCGCGAGCACGCGTCCACCCAGGTCGCGCACTTCGCCGGTGTGCGCCGCGCGGATTTCCGAAGTCCTGCCTACGGCCACGATGTTGTCGCCTTCCACTACCACGGCGCCGTCTTCGATCGGCGGTTGGTCCATCGGCAACACGTAGCGAGCGCGAAGTATCATGCTGTCATTCACCCTTGTCGCACGGCACCCGAATTCGTTCGATGGAGCGGGCCCGGCCGGAGTTCTCATCCACATCGACGATCACGCCGCACAGCGCGACGTCACCCTCCGCGACCTCCATCTTCTGCGGCAACTGCGTCAGAAATCGGCGCAACACCGCGTCAACATCCCGCCCCAACACCGAATCATGCGGGCCGCACATGCCGACGTCGGAGATATAGGCCGTGCCTTTCGGCAGAATCCTTTCATCGGCAGTGGCGACATGCGTATGTGTGCCAACCACGGCGCTCACCTTTCCATCCAAAAACCTGCCCATCGCAATTTTCTCGCTGGTGGCTTCCGCATGCAAGTCCACAAAGATAATACTCGTCTGCTTCCGCAGACGCGCCACTTCCGCTTCCGCCGCGCGAAACGGACAATCGGTGTTCGGCATGAAGACGCGACCGATCAGATTGATCACGCCGACCGGTGGCAGGCCGTCCCGTTGCACCACCGTCGATCCCTTGCCGGGAGCCGCCGCGGGAAAGTTGAGCGGTCGCAGCAACCGGGGCTCGCGTTCGATGACCTCGTAGACTTCTTTCTGGTCCCACACGTGGTCACCGGACGTGATGACTTCCACACCGCTGGCGAGCAGCGCATCCACTGTCGAGGCCGTCAGTCCCGCCCCGTGCGCGCTGTTTTCACCGTTGGCGATTACGAAATCGATGTCCCGCTCCTGCTGCAGCCTCGGTACGAGCGTCGCAACCGCCCGCCGGCCCGGCTTACCAACGACATCGCCGATGAAAAGAATCCTCACTTGGCGTACTCCACCGCGCGCATTTCGCGCACGACGATGACCTTGATTTGACCGGGGTACTGTAATTCCTGCTCGATTTTCTTACTGATGTTGCGCGCCAGTTGCAGGGCTTCGTCGTCCGTAACGATATTCGGCTGCACAAAGATGCGGATCTCGCGGCCGGCTTGCAACGCGTAACTCTTGTCCACACCGGGGAAGGCGTTCGCCACCGCCTCCAGCTTCTCCAGGCGTTGCAGATAGAGTTCCATACTCTCACTGCGCGCACCAGGACGCGACGCACTGATCGCATCGGCGGCGCTCGCGAGAACACCGTACGTAGTAAGGGGTTCCACTTCGTGGTGATGGCAGGCCACGCCCTGCCACACTTCCTCCGGTTCCCCATATTTCTTGAGAATTTCGGCGCCAATCGCGGCATGGGAACCTTCAACTTCGTGATCGACGGCCTTGCCGATGTCGTGGAACAAGCCGACGCGCTTGGCGATCTGCTGATTCAAGCCAAGTTCCGCCGCCAGAATGCCTTCGATTCCGGCAACTTCCACCGAGTGATCGAGCACATTTTGCGCAAAGCTGTGGCGGAACTTGAGCCGTCCGAGAAGTTTCATCACTTCGGGATGCACCTTCTGCAGTCCCACCCGAAACACCGCATCTTCGCCGGCCTTGTGAATCAACGTCTCCAATTCCTCGCTGACCTTCGCGACTTCCTCCTCGATGCGTGCGGGATTGATACGTCCGTCCAGAATCAGGCGCGCCAGGGTCTGCCGTGCCAGCTCGCGACGAACCGGGTCGAAGCCGCTGAGCACGACAGCGTGCGGCGTATCGTCGATGAGGACATTGATTCCTGTGGCCGACTCGAACGCGCGGATGTTGCGGCCTTCGCGCCCGATGATGCGGCCTTTCATCTCTTCGCTCGGAAGCGTGACCGTGCAGCTCGTGGCCGTCTGGACGTGATTTGACGCGCAACGCTCGATGGCGATCGTAATGGTTCGTTTGGCCTCGCGTTCGGCCTGCAGTTTGGCATCCTCCAGGATGCGCCGCGTCATCGCGGCGCCTTCCGCATAAACGTCTTCCTGCAGTTGCGAAAGCAACAATCGCTTGGCCTCGACGGCGCTCAGGCCCGCCACTCGCTGGAGTTCCTGTTGGGTCAGCCGCTTCAATTCCTCGACTTCAGCCTGGATCTTGTGAAGTTCCTTTTCACGATCGAGAACGTGCGCCTCTTTTCGGGTGACTTCCTCGGTCTTGCGGTCGAACAGATCGACCTTGCGATCCAGGTTTGACTCGCGCTGCATGACGCGTTTCTCCATTTCGCCCAGTTCCTGCCGGCGATCCTTGGTTTCCCTGTCAAATTGCTCGCGAGCCTTGAAGGCATCGTCCTGGGCTTTCGACCGCGCATCGCGCAGCATGTTTTCGACTTCCTTCCGTGCCGCTTCGACAATCCCACCGGCCACTTTTGTGTCAGCGTGCGCCTTGGCATGGCTGACGAACCAGCCAAGCGCAACGCCCACAACCAGGGCGATGATGAGACCGATAATGGTTGTAATCATTTTGCGTTACCCCTGGTTCTGACGACTCGTTTTTCCGTCACAATGAAGTCCACGGGTGTGTCATGTACCTCCGTCGGGACCTCGCTCAGTAATTGGAAATCGTAGGCCAGGGCGATTTTGACACCGCGCACCTCTCGCAGGATGCGGTCGAAATACCCCATCCCGCGGCCCAACCGATTTCCCGTTTCGTCGAACGCCAACCCGGGCACCAGCGCGGCGTCGATCCGATCGCCGGCGACTGGTCGTACCGCCTCGGGTTTGGGTTCCAGAATTCCAAATTGTCCGGTCATCAGGTCCAGTGCGAAATCGCGCAGTTCGGAAGCGACGTACTGTTCTGTCACACCGTTGTACGACGGAACGCACACCTGCCGGCCCATCGCGAGCAACTGCTGAATCAGCCCGCGCGTGTCCACTTCCGCTTCCGTTGAGATGTAGATCAGCAGCGGCGACGCAGTGGCGAACTCACCCAGCACCGACAATCGCTCCCAGATGTCGGCGCTCTTCACCCGCACGTCGGGGGCGCTTTGCGCGGCCAGGCGAGCGCGCATCTGGTGGCGCAGTCGTTCCTTTGTCGCCGCAAGTGTCATGCGCGGCCTCCGCGCTTGTTGAGCAGTTGCTTCCATTTCTCCATTCGCTCGCGCACCTTGACCTCAAACCCTTGGTCACTCGGCTCGTAATACTTGCGATGCTCAGGCAGGTGTTCTTGTTCGACGACGTGTCCCTCGAAATCGTGTGCGTACTTGTATCCCTTCCCGTGGCCGAGCCGCTCGGAACCCTTGTAGTGCGTGTCCTTGAGATGCTCGGGGACAGGAAGCGTGCGCCCCTGTTCCACGTCAGCTTTCGCGCTCCAAATTCCCTTGGCGCTGGCGTTCGATTTCGGCGCGGTCGCGCAATACACCGTCGCTTCCGCCAGCGGCAACTCCCCTTCGGGCCAGCCGATAAATTCCACCGCGTGATGCGCGGCGACGGCCAGTACCAGCGCCTGGGGATCGGCCAGCCCGATGTCCTCCGCCGCCAGGATCGTGATGCGCCGCGCGATGAACCGCGGGTCTTCACCCGCGACCACCATTTTTGCGAGCCAGTACAACGCCGCATCGGGATCGCTGCCCCGCATCGACTTGATGAACGCCGAAATCGTGTCGTAATGCTCATCCTCATCCCCGTCGTACACCACCGCTTTCTTCTGGATTGATTCCTCGGCGATTGCCTTCGTGATATGTCCCGACGGCGTTGTGAGCACGCCGATTTCCAGGGAATTGAGGGCCTTGCGCGCATCACCGTCGCAGGCGGTCGCAAGGAAATCGAGAGCCTCGGCGTCGACCTTCAACTTCTTCGCGCCCAGGCCCCGTTCCTTGTCGGCGAGCGCGCGTTCCAATAACTCCTTAATGTCGTCAGGCGTGAGCGGTTTGAGCTGAAAGATCTGTTAACGCGAAACGAGTGGCGAGTTTACGTAGAAGAACGGATTGTGCGTCGTCGCGCCGATCAGCCGCACCGTGCCGTTTTCGACATCCGGCAGCAAC
>JBGOTY010000168.1:0-7597 GCA_041476745.1 Verrucomicrobiia bacterium
CACACGGGCACGGATTCATGGCGGCCACCAGCATCACGTTCGCGGGAAAGGTCATCGTCCCGCTGGCGCGCGAGATCACAACCCGTCCTTCTTCGAGCGGTTCGCGCAACGCTTCCAGCACGTCGCGGTGGAACTCCGGCAATTCATCGAGAAACAACACGCCGTTGTGCGCGAGGCTGATCTCGCCGGGCGTGAGGTTCGCCGTGCCGCCGAGCAGGCCCGCGTTGCTCGTCGTGTGATGCGGCGAACGGAACGGACGCGTGGCGACCAGCGCCTGTCCCTTGGGCAGCAAACCGAGAATGCTGTGGATCTTCGTCGTCTCCAGCGCCTCCTCGAGATTCGAATTCGGAAGAACCGTCGGGACGCGTTTCGCCAGCAACGTCTTGCCGCTGCCCGGCGGACCAATCATCAGGATGTTGTGGCCGCCCGCGGCCGCGACTTCCAGCGCGCGTTTCACATGTTCCTGGCCTTTGACATCGACGAAATCGACATCGTAACTGCGTTGTTCCTGGAAAATCTTCGCCGGATCTTCCTGAAGCGGATGCAACTCCAGTTTGCCTGCCAAGAACTCCGCGACCTCGCGCAGGTTCTTGGCCGGATACACGTCGATACCCTGCACCACCGCCGCTTCGGGCGCGTTATCGGCGGGAACGATCAGCCCGCGCTTCTTCTGGTCGCGCGCGCAAATCGCAATCGGCAGCACGCCATTGACGCTGCGCACTTCGCCGCTGAGCGCGAGTTCCCCCACGATGGCAAAGTCGTCGAGGTCTTTGGCCACGATCTGCTCGCTAACAGCAAGAATCCCGACCGCGATCGGCAGATCGAAACTCGGCCCCTCCTTCTTCACATCCGCCGGCGCCAAATTCAGAACCAGTTTTTTTGACGCATATTTGAATCCACTATTCTCAATCGCCGTCTTCACGCGATCTCGGGATTCTTTGACAGCCGCGTCGGGAAGACCAACAATGATGACTTGTGGTTGTCCCCAACCGGAGTTGACTTCGATTTCTATCGGATAAGCGTCGATCCCGAGAACGGCTGCCGAATGAACTTTAGCCAGCATCTGAAGAGTAATAGTCGAAAGCCTCGCTCAAGTCGAACGAGTTTTCTGCGTTCAGTTTCCAGCGCTCCTATGGCGTGATGTCGAACCGATAGAACCCCTGCAGCTGCAAGGCTCCACCAAAGTTGGTCAAAGTCAGTAGAGCCCCCGGTGCTGTTGGTGACCGATACGCCAGGAACATTAAAACGGTTGGTAGGATTCATCGAACTGCTGACTTGCAATTGATAGGCTCGTACCTATGCACATTTTTTATCCTCCTTGAAGAGAGCCCTCAAACAAAATGCAAAGCTCACCAAAAACACGACGGACCACACGTAGGGGCTTTCCCTCAGGATGTCTTTACGGTTGAAGTGAAAGGCAAGGATGGCAAAACTAGTTCCACCCAAGAATCCGTACATCGCCAAAATTGCTTTGTCTTTCCTGTTCACATCCCACATTCCTCTCTCAGTCATTCCTGACAGCGATCAGAACCCGAGCGACTCTCGCCTCTTGCGGAAGTCAGACTAGCATTCCGGCAACTGCAAGTCGAGCGTTTCCAGCCACACGCCGTACTAGCTGGTACTTGGCGATATTCAGAATTTCTGGGTGTGCAGCCAGGCCATGGCTTGGCCGGACCAGTCATCGGTGATGCCGAAGCCGTGTTTGCCGATGGGTTCCCGAAGATAGATGAACGGGACGTTGTTCTTGATGAGAGCGGCAACGTATTGATCGGAATTGGCAACCGGGACGACCGTGTCGCTGATGGAGTGAACGATAAACGCTGGCGGCGTATCTTTGGTCACCTGCTTTTCGTTGCTGAGAAAGCCGATGATTTCCGGAGTGGGATTGTCGCCAAGGAGCCAGGTGCGGGAGCCTTTATGGACGTTGGGTTCATCGGCAAGGGTCACCACCGGATAGAGCAGGATGTGGAGGTCGGGACGAGAACTCACCCGCTCGACGGCGTCGGTGGATGTCGGATCGCCGGCATCAAAGTGCGTGGCGGCGGTACTGGCCAGGTGACCGCCGGCGGAGAAGCCGATGATTCCGACGCGTTGGGGATCGAGACCCCACACAGGGGCATTCGCGCGGACATAACGAATCGCCCGCTGGGCATCGTCCATTTCCGCCGGGTGATGATACTTCTTTCCAAGGCGGGACTTGAGAATGAAGGTCGTGATACCGTTGGACGCCAGCCATTGAGCCGCCGGGAGGCCCTCACGCGGGGAAAGGTGCGAGTAAGCGCCGCCGGGCATGACAATCATCGCAGCGCCGCTGGCTTTGCCCGTCGGGGGAAGAAAAACGGTCAGGGTGGGAATATCGATGGCCGGATCATCCCCTTGCTGGAGCGGCGCCTGGGCCGGCCAAAGACGGAGGATTTGCAAATCTGCCAACCTCGCCGGGGGATTCGTCAGGATCACGGGATCTTTTCCATCCACCGTAAAAAAGGGAGACGCAGCGTTTATTTGTTTGGGTGTGAGTGGGACCAGCGCGAATGGGGCACTCGCAGTCGCTGGTGCGTCTGATGTGGAGGACGCGGCCCGAGCCTGGATGGCGAGAAGGATTATCGGGAGAGCGACTAAGGCACGCATGGTGTGGGGAAAAGGTGTTTGGTTACTGGGTGTCACGAGGCGGCACGTTTCCACCGGATCTTCCGACAGCGTTCGGCCCCGTCGCCGGCACAACCGGCGGGCCTGCGGCAGTCGGCGGGATGACGATAGCGCCTTCCAGTCCTTTGCCGCTGACATTATTGGTTCCGAGCAGCGAACCGCTGAAGCCGGTCACCTCGATGCCACTCAGGTTAGCACCCGTGATGTTTGCGAGAGTAATACCCTTTGTGCAGGTACCGGTGATATTGCTGAGCAAAAACCCGTCCAGCGGCTTCACCGGGGAGATCGCCGTTGCGTTCACTAGTGTTCCACAAGTCACCCGGACGTTGGTAAAACGATAATTCTTCGCCGCGGGAATTCCTGCGTCGCCCAGAACCGGCTCGGCGTCCTGGAGGCCGCTGTTGAGAAGATTGATGCGGAGGAAACCGTTCGTCGCGGTTTGAACGTCCAGGTCGCTCCCGGAAATATCTTCGATGAAAGCGCCACGGCCGGGCCGGCTCTTGATGTAGATCGCGTAGGTCTTGGCCTGCTTGAAGACGCAGCGCTCGATCCGCACGCCGCGAATGCCCCCGGAGGTTTCGCTGCCGATGCCGATACACGCAAAGATGTTGTCGGAAAACGTGCAGTCGCGGATGAGCACATCCTCGGTGGGACGCCCTTCGCGAACCGCTTCCATGCCGCGACCGGATTTGATCGCGATGCAGTCGTCGCCGGATTCGATGTCACAGCCTTCGATGACGACATGCTTGCAGGAGTCAACATCCACGCCGTCGCTGTTGCCGCCGCTGCTGCGAATGGTGACGTTCTTCACCACGACGTTTTCGCAGTAGGTCGGATGAATCGTCCACATGCGCTTCTGCTTCGCGGTAAAACCTTCGAGGCGCACGTCCTGGCATTCGATCGGTTCGATGACGCACGGGCGTCGCGGCAACTGGCGGCCACCGAGCGCGAGGTCGCCGGCAATCGTGCCCGGGCCGATAACGGCAACGTGGTTCGCCTGATGCGCGGAAACCAGCGCGCGGTGCACATCAATCCAACGCCCTTCCCAACGGCCCTTCACAATCGGGTAATCGTCGAGATCGGGGCTGCCAAGCAGCGTCGCGTCTTTGTCAATGCACAGCGTGGTGTGGGATTTAACGTCGAGGCTGCCCGTGAGGTAGTCGCCGGTGGGCACGACGACGGTGCCTCCACCCGCGGCGGCGCAACGATCGAGCGCGGCCTGGATTGCGGCGGTGTCCTTGGTCTTTCCGTCGCCCACCGCTCCCGACTCGCGGACGTTGAACACCGCCTTTGGCATGGTGGATTCCGACCCGCCGCCGGAGCCGACGCAGCCGGACAGGATGGCGAACGAGACCAGCGGAACCAGACAGAATGGCTTGAGAGGCATTGGATTTTTCATGGATTTATCTTGCCGGGGGTTGTTCCGGTGTCTTGGGGAGCTGCGTCCGACGGAAACTGGTCGAACCGCCGTTCGACTTTCATGGCCCGTAGTTGTTTGTCGGCAAAGTCCAGCATCGCCTTCAAATCTTCCGGAGTGAACGCGTGCCCGTGATTCGCATAGTTTACGCCGAGACGCTCCGTAGCGCCGAACAGCGCGTATGCGGGCTGTGCGCCCCGCCATGACTGCTTGACTGCGTTCTCAAGGGACACCTGGTCGGTCAAGCCTTCCAGGGCGATGAAGGGACGCGGGGCCACGAGCGCGAGAAACCAATGCTCGTCAAACGGCAGTTGGTCCACGTGGCCCCAGAACTCATGCAGGTGCGGCGAAAACCAATTCGGATATTTCTTCATCATGTCCACCAGGCCCTCTTTGCCACCGCGCCCGGCGCCGCTGAAACGATAGGCGCCGATGCCGCCACCGCCGGTCACGCACGGCGCCGCCATGGCCAGCCGTTCATCAAAGGCCGCGGCGATCATCGCCGACTTCCCGGTGCGCGATACGCCCGAGACGATGAGCTTGGTCTTGTCCACCAACGGGTCGGTTACCAGATAATCCACGATGCGGGACACGCCCCACGCCCATCCCGCCAGCACGCCCCAGTCGTAGCCGGGATACGCGGGATAGAATCGCGTCGTGCGGAAAGCCCAACTACCGTCCGCGTTGCGCAACGTCGTGTCCTCGGCGCAATCATTGTTGTTAAACAGGACGCAGGCATAACCGCGACGGAACAATTCGCGGTTGCGTCCGGCCACGGCTTCGGGATCGGTGTTGTCTGGTCGGGGACCACGACGACCGGCAGGTTGATTGGTGGAATTGGCAGAACTCGTTGTCTCGTTCGTGGATTCCGTCGCGGGAACGACCGGCAACAAGGCGTTAACGCCATGGCCCTGCCCCGGCGGGTGCGCCAGGGCCGGCAATGGTGTGGCTCCGGGAGGCGTTCCGCCCGGCATGATCACCGCCGGGAACGGCCCCGGGCTGTCCGCAGGTGTGAAGATGCCAATGTCCAATCCCAATTCTCCTTTCGGCCCGAAGCTCAGGCGCACCAGCCGATACTTCACCTTTCCATCCAGCACCAATTGCGACTTGATCTCGCGCCCCTTCACGTTTCCCGGCGCAGGCGGCATCTGGCCGACGGCGTAATACTCAAGGATGCGCTTGATCTCCTCGCGACGCTTTTTCCACTGTTTGACCGTCGCGACCTTTTGCCCGTTGTTCATCGTCAGCGCATCGGGCAAACCGGTGCGAACCGGCAAATCGTTCACGCCCGGCAACGCGCCCAGCTTTATCTTGATGGGGGGCAAGGGGATTTCTCGCGGGTCCGGTCCGTCGTTGGAGTTGGTCGACTGGGCCCTGCCCGCGACCGGCCAAAGTCCGAAAGTCGCGGAGAAAACCAGGGCAAGGAGCGCCGCGGAATGAACTTTGGCAAGCATGGTCGTTTCTTCTAACCGATACGCACGCGCAAGTCGAATGGGTTTTATGTGCTCGCAGCTACGCCAGAGTTGACCGCGGAAACTTCCAAAGTCATGCTACGGAAACATTGAACACGCGCGCACCATCCGCGACTCCTCTCGCCGGGCCGAAGGGCTCGTGGCTGACGGGGAACCTGACGGAGTTCGGCCAGGACCCGCTCGGTTTCTTGGAGAAATGTGTGCGGGATTATGGCGATTTTGTCCCGGTGCGATTTCTCCACCAGACGATCTTTTTACTGAACTATCCGGCGGACATTGAAGACGTGCTCACGACCCAGGCCCGCAATTTTCGGAAGACCCTCGGGTACCGCACCCCCGTCATGCGACGGATTTTTGGGGCGGGACTCGTGACGAGTGAGGGTGAACACTGGGCCCGCCAACGGCGGCTCGCGCAACCGGCCTTTCATCGGGACCGCATCGCCACGTATGCGAAGGTCATCGTCGGGTTCACCGAGGAAATGATCGCGACCTGGAAAGACGGTGAAACCCGGGACATCCACCACGAGATGATGCAGATGACGGTCCGCGTGGTCACGAAGACGCTTTTCAATTCCGCGGTGTCCCCGGAACTCAATGAAGTGATCGCCAGTTCGACCGTGGTCATGGAACGATTCACCACGCAATGGAAATGGTATCGGGCGCTCTTCGGCCTGCTGCCCTCGGTCATGTCCTGGCGCTTTTCGCGCGGGATGCGTCGGCTGGATAATTTCATCTACGGCCTCATCCGCGAGCGTCGCGCCAGCGGTGAAGATGCGGGTGATTTGTTGTCGATGCTGCTGCAGTCCCGAAACGAAGACGGCAGCGGCATGAGCGATGAACAATTGCGGGATGAACTGACCACCTTGATGGTGGCTGGAATGGACACGACGGCGCTGGCCTTGTCGTGGGCGTTTTATTTGTTGTCGCAGAATCCCGAGTCGGTGCCGCCGCTCCACGAGGAACTCGAACGCGTGCTCGGCGGGCGCGCCCCCGACTTTGACGACCTGCCGCAGTTGAACTACACCGAGATGATAGTAAAAGAGACGATGCGCTTGTACCCGTCGGTCTGGATCATCGGTCGCGAGGCCCTGCGGGATTGCGACATTGGCGGCCAGACCATCAGGGCGGGCGAATCGCTGTTCATGAGCCAGTGGCTAAAACATCGCGACCCGCGCTGTTTCAAAAATGCCGGGAGGTTCCTGCCGGAGCGTTGGGGCGAAGAAGAAATGAAGCAACTGCCGAAGTATGCCTATTTTCCCTTCGGCGGCGGCCCGCGGGTCTGCATCGGCAACTCGTTCGCTATGATGGAAGCCGTGCTGGCCCTCGCCACCATCTCTCAGAAATTCCGTTTGACCGCCGCGTCCGGCTACCAGGTCACCCCCTGGCCCGCGATCACGCTCTATCCCAAGGGCGGAGTCCTCCTAAAAACTGTCAGTAGATAAACGGCTCGCTCAGGTCGAAGGCATTTTGGATCAGGCGAATGTCGTCGGGTTTGCGCGCGCCGTTGGCGATGATGACTTCGACGATGTCGAAGCGGAAGTGGATCCGCGGATTGCCGAGCATGCGCAAGTAATCGAGCGCGCCTTTGCTGAGGTTGCGTTGCTTGTCCCGGTCGACCGCTTCGCTCGGCGCGCCGAACTGTTCGGTCTCGCGCGTTTTGACTTCGACGAACACCAGCCAATCCTTGTGGCGGGCGACAATATCGACCTCGGCTTTGCCGCTGCGGAAGTTCTTCAAGAGGATCTTGTAGCCGCGCCGGCGGAGGTATCTCGCGGCGGCTTTTTCGCCGCGCGCGCCCAGGATCTGGCGCGGCGTGAGTTTACCCGTTTTTTTGAACCAGCCGAGAAACATGGTGATCAGAGTGTGGCGAACTCCACTTGCACGGGCTCGACGGCATTGCGCACGGGGGCGAAGGAGCGGCGGTGCACGGGCGATGGGCCGTATTGACCAAGCGCGGCCAGGTGCTCGGGCGTTCCGTAACCTTTGTGTTTGGCAAAGTTATACTGGGGAAACTGTTCATGAATCTTCAGCATCAGACGGTCGCGCGTGACCTTGGCGATGA
>JBGOTY010000169.1:0-7569 GCA_041476745.1 Verrucomicrobiia bacterium
CTACACTGACAGTTGGGTTCCGGGCCAAACTCTTCGGAGTGAACGGCTCCAATATACTGCAAGAGCAAACGGTATACGCCCCACCCAGACAATTCTAATTGAGTCTCCTCGAGCAACATATTACCGTACCGAGCATGAGCGACCCGGTTCCAGTCGAGGCCGTTGTTACCGAGAAGACGTATGTTGGCAAGGTGCGCTTCCCGGCGTCCGTGCCCGAAGGCTTTGTCGACTTGTTGCGCTTTCCAGAAGACTTGTTTGAGCACGTGGAAAAGATGGGCTTGAACCAGCGAACGGTAAAATTCCTGCTCGCGGCGCTCAACGGTCGCTGGTCGCTCACGGCTTCCGCTGACCTGCAAGATATCGCCATCAAGACGGCCATGCAGTACGCGGAAATGGACGCGATCGTTCGCGATCTCATTGAGAAGAACTATGCGCGGTTGGACAAGCGCCTTGACCTCCATCGCTTCTGGGTTGTCCTGCTCCATGACGGTTGCGTGCTCTCCCCTCAGCCGGATACGTCACTCGGGCGTCACTCGCCACCCACTAGAATTGCTGATCTAGTAGCCAGGCAAAGTGTCGCCCCCCCAGCCGTTGCCGCTAACCCGACCTATTCATGAATTTCTCCAGCAGCCGACCCGGTTGCCCATCATGATCTGCCAAGCGGGCCGCTTGCTCTACACCCCTCTCTGCAACACTGCCTCAGCATTTCCCCTCGTTCATGAATAAGTCGGGTTAGGACAGTTCAGCAACTTCGGCGTTGAACTTCAAGCCGCCGCCCGGCGGCTGCGGCGTGCTGCCAGCCGCAGGCCCAGCAACCCAAGGCCAGCCAGCGCCAACGCGGACGGCTCGGGCACGTCACTGATGATGTTGTACGACACCAGCCCCGCAACGAAGCCCGGCTGACCGAGCCCGGGTGCGTAGAAGGCCCCGTTGTTTCCTTCCGAACCAATTTCCAGAATGGCGACCCGGTTCGAACGCAGCGCTGACGGGAACCCCACATCGGCCAAATCAAGGGGGGATAGATCGTTGGTCTCAATATCCGAATAGAACACCAGGTTAGAGGCTCCGTCGAACCGGATCAGGTCAGAGAGGTTCGAAGTGCTGCCCCCACTGCTGCTCGGCTCAAACAGCAGGACGTCCCCCGCCGTACCCCGAAACGGCAAGTGATAGGTCAGCACTGCAGGCTGGCCGCCCGGGCCGGGATCGGGCTGCAGCGAAAACGGCAACACTTGGCTATTGACCCCGTCAGAAATGCTTCCGTTGCCATTTTCGTCGACGGTGACAACGCTTCCTGTCCCCCCCTGAGCCAGAGCCTCAGGGTGGTTGGCCAGCAACAGACATCCCGCAAACGCAACGGTGAGCAAGAGAAGTTTGGATGGTGTGGTCATATTACCGGCTCCTTGCTGCGCCTTGGGCGCAAAACTGACTCGCCTTTTCGCCCGCCAGCCACTCGCTGACGAACGCGCAAGTACCGTGATGGCCATCACACCTACTGAACTTCCAACAAATTTACTGATTCTATTCATTTTTGCTGCCCTCACCTTTCGCTTTTTTTGTTTTTTCCTATACCGTCAGCGGCTCGCAACCGCTGACCCATTTTCTGTCGAAACCATACTTTCCCGAAACGTCTCCGATTGCTTAACTTTTATCGGCCTCCTTTCATGTTCCCTGACAAGATGGAAACAGACCAAATCGTTTTAGGGGTTTAAGACCAATGCCTTCCCTGAGTTTGTATGGTTGCTGGTCGCGCACATTATCCATGTTGGCTCATGGCTTCTACACCGCCCGTCGCTGCCTCCAACGCCACTCGACCAACTCCAACATCAGGTCCCATAAAGTCAGTGCAGAAGATCTCGCCGTGACCGTCTGGAAACACCTCATAAACTTCCGTCCTGATGTCGGCGATGCGGTTGCCTTTTGCCAATTTCACAAAGAGGAATCTCCACCAGGCATGGGGACAGTGACAATCCTGGCCGCTGGTGTCGTCGATCAAGTACATCCACACGCTGTTGCCATGGGCCACTCCGAAGTGGGCATTGGCAGATCCCCGGTCCCACCAACCCGCTACGCGAGCCAACCGTGTGTCAAACATCTGGCCGATAAACGGCACCGCCCACTCCGGCACCAATGGCGCCTGTTCGACCGAGTTCGCCATCAGTTTGGTGCGTTGTTGCCACTTCGACGGACGGCGATTCTTCAAACCGAGGAAGGTGGTGGTCCAGATCGGGACGCGGCCAAGCCCGCACTCCTGCAATTCCGCAATTTCATCAAGTTGCGGACAGTCGACGGCACTCAGCACACCACGCTCGAGAGAATCGAGTTCCGCCGTGATAATGTCGTCGTCTTGGTACTTTTCCCAATGCGCTACCCGGTAGGCCTTCTCGAAGGATTTCGTGTCCCAATCTCCATAGAACGTCAGCTCGCCGTTGGTGACAATGTTGCCATCAGTCCACATGAACCGAACGCAAGCACACAGCTTATAATCCTGTTCGGTCGTGTTCTTCCATTGGCCCCCACAGAGAGGGCAAAAGACAGCGTAGTCGCCGTTGGTCTGCTCTTTCCATTCGCTGGCCGTGACCTTCATGACACCCTGCCTTCGGCTGCGAACGCCGCGAGTATCTCATCTCGCAGTCGGCGAGCTTCGGTTAGGAACTTGGTTCCCAGGGATGCCCGGAGGCGGGTCACAAGGACGAGACGTTGCAGTTCAGACCAAATATCCATCCGCATTGGCAGATAACGATCCGGCCTTCCGCTTCTCCGGGTTTGTTGGCTTGCCCCGCGTTGGTTTCTGAGAGCGCTCATCTTCATCCTCATGTAATGGCGTCGAGATCGTCGATTCCGGGATTAACCTTAGGCAGCGGCTCGAAGTTGGTCGCCCTCGCTGATGCCCATCCAGGAGATCAGATGAGCAATTGGTTGCAGCTTCGCTGCGAGGTTCTCGAGTTGGGCGATGACTTCATGCGGCGACAACCCCATCGCTGCGGCGATGTCATCGGGGTCCCGATGCTGGCGCCCGTACGCGTCGAATACGAGCAGTTCATCGAAGCTCAAACGGCTGAGATGCTGACGGCAGATTTGATAGTTGGCGTTCATTGTCTTCGGTTCCTTTGCGTTGTTGAGTTCTCGGTCATTCGAATGCCCAATCGTCAGGCTCAGTTCGATCGGGTTTTGCGGCGGCGGACGACAGTCAGCATGCCCATAAGGCCCGCGCCCACAAGCATCACTGTTGACGGCTCGGGCACAATAACAGGAACCCAGTCGCCCCATACGGTGCTGCCCGGATAGTTACCGCTTTGGGGCTCACTTGCACCTTGCTCAGAAACAGACGGAAACGGGCCTGCAGCGTGCCACGTTGCGTGGGGTGACAAGGGATCGCCAGAGGAAGTAGTACCGTCCAACACTATATCGCCATTCCCCTGCATAAGAACGGTCATGCCCGAATTGACTGCAGTATCAGGCCGACCATTATATCCATATCCCTCCAAGTCCCACGAGAAGGCGGGAAAGGTTCCGGTTACATCGTCGTATTTCAACTGACCGCTTGTGACAATCGTGCCAGGCGCTCCAGCACTGTTGGCGGCTGAGTCGGGAACCCAATTGTAGACCGTCACCGTCGCATTCGCGGTCCTGGTGAGGAAAGCGGCCAGGGCCAGCCCGACGCCGAATCGGATCGTTGTTTTCAGAATATTGCCTGTAATCCTCATTGTCCCCGCAGTTGATTTCTGAGCACCTTCAGATGAACTTCCAATGAATTTACTGATTCCATTCATTTTTGCTGCCCTCAGCTTTCGTTCATTTCGTTTTCGGATGGCGTTATTGCCCTCCATCTATACAGGCGCTACTCGGGAGGTGGCTTTTGCTACTGCGTTGCCACCTTGCGGGTAGCAATTTCCTCAGAGCGTGTTTGAAAAACGATGTTGAGCTTCCGGTACGGCGCGGAATCTGGTTCAGGCTTGGGATGCAAATTCCCCAGCGTTATCAACTGATAGCATTTGGGGGTGTCAGGTCTGTCGGGGGTATCAGGGCTGTCGGGGGTGTCGGGGGTGTCAGCCTTGAGGTCTGGCAACGACCAAAACGTTCTCCAAAGCTCCGGCCTTTGACAGCGCGGGCAACCTCTTTGTGGGGTCAAACGACGGGGGCAGGCTCGGCGGCCTCATCAACGAGAAAAGGTTCGGGGGCTTGTCGGCGCACGATTCGCCGTCATTCGATGTCTTTGTTGGGCCGCCTCCGGCACACCCGCCCTTTGCCGGGGATGAACAAACCCAGAACGCTCAAGTGGCGTGAACCACCGCCTCAGACTTACACTCCAGGTGGCTCGAAAAGCAGGACCCGGTCACCATGATTCAGTTCGCGATGATCCACATCGTCCTGCGCAGGGTGCATTAACCGCGCAAAACCATTTTCAAACACGCTCTCAGTGTCCCAATCGTACTGCCCTTGGTAGCGGGGCCAGATGGAAAAGCACTCGATACCCTGCCTGTTCTCTCCGAGATGCTCACCGAGGTTGGGACAGTTCTTCTTCAGATAGGCAATTGCGCCCTTCATCGCCTTGCCGACTGCCTTTCGAGTCTGGTCCTCCAAAACCTCCTCAATCGTCTCCGGTCTGAGCCGACCCGCCAATCCGACCTCCTTGGCTCGCTCCTTTTCCACTTGCTCCTTTTGCGCCTCCAATTCTTCAACCTTCTGGAGGTCGCAGGCTTCGCGTGCTTCGGCAATTAGCTCGTCAAACTTGTTGATCCCCCCCTGCCAATCTGTTTGTCTTCGTTTGCTGGCGTATTTCTGTTTTGGGCCGTAGCCCTGCCTGACTGCATTCAACAACTGCTCCAGCCGCTGCCGAGCTGTCTCATCCGGTGGTTGCTTGTAGTTAAGTTTCAGCTCGACACAGTGTACAGCCCCGGGCTTTCGTCCCAGCAGGCAGGCGATATAGAGGAAACCCTCCAATTGTTTGTGACGATTCCCGTAGTCCTGGCCGTCGAACCGAAACCACCAAGAGCCCCCCATTCGCTTGAACACAAAACGGCTTGAGGACGCAACGGGGTGGCCGGCATGTGTTACCTCCGGGTATTGATGCTTGGGTTGTTGCGCTTCGCGGGTCTCTCGAATCTCTGTCGTTTGGGGTTCGCTCTGCTTCTTCATTTCACCAAAAAGGTATTCGCGCACGCTGGGGAGATAGATCAGTCTCACGCCGGATCTTCCGCCCGACAACCGCAGCGGGACCGACTTGATCAGTCCGGCTTGAATCAGTTCGTACACATACCCCCGCTTCAGGCCGAACAACCGCCGCAAATCCGGGAACCGGACGAACTCGGGTTCAAGCCCGCTGCATTCGCCGGGTTGAACCGGGGCCGTCATGAAACGCTTTCCTTGGTGGCTGACGTTAGCTGCGCCCGCTTTCATTAGCCTCGCCTCGCAGTTGAATGCTAGAGCGGCACGCCGTGAATAAGCAAGCGGTGATTTTCTACTTAGAGTAGAACGGTTAGCGGGGGCGCACTGGCGTTTTATCGCCTCTTTTTCGGCATCGCCAGCAGGCATTCCGTCGGGACACACTTGTCCGCCATCACGCAGAAGAGCCGGCACGGCGGCACACCGGTATAGTCCGCGAGCATCTCGAAATGCCGACCGGTCGGAAACCGCTTCCCCGACTCCCACGTATTAACAGTCCCAATCGAAACGCCCAAATCCGTGGCGATCCTCTTCAGGGGGATGTTTTCCTTGAGCCGCCAGTTGCGGAACGCTGTCGCAAAGCTGGCGCGGATGTCACAGTGGAAGTTCGACTTTGGGGCCACGGCGAAAGCTTACCCGAAGTCCGCCTCGCAAGCAACGGACTTAATCCTCCAGAAGCCAGACGGGTCATTGATGTTGATGAGCTGGCCATGTTGATGTGGCCCTCGAACGCCAGAGCCGTGCTCGGGATTGCACTTCAATCGGCTGACCACACGCCGCTGCCTTGGATAAGCAAGAACAATTGATATCCCTTACCAAGTCCCTTCTCTAAGGGCCTCACCAAACAACTGCACCGTTCATAGGAAAAGTATTTCTCGATTGCAAGAAGTCTGTGGAACATTTCACAAGCGGGTAAGCCATGCGTCTTCTCATCACAAGGACTTTCTCAACAGGGAACGAGGTATCACCCGGGGATGTGTTGCCAACCTCGCCCAAGCGTCTTCCCAGACAATTTTGGTTGAGTCCCCCGGAGCAACTTACTACCGTACAGGCATGAGTGCCGCGATTCCAGTTGAGGCTGTTGTTACCGAGAAGACGTACGTGGGCAAGGTGCGTTTCCCAGCGTCCGTGCCCGAAGGCTTTGTCGACTTGTTGCGCTTTCCAGAAGACTTGTATGAGCACGTGGAAAAGATGGGCTTGAACCAACGAACGGTAAAATTCCTGCTCGCGGCGCTCAACGGCCGGTGGTCGCTCACTGGCTCCGCCGACCTGCAAGATATCGCGATCAAGACGGCCATGCAGTATGCGGAAATGGACGCCATCGTCCGCGATCTCATTGAGAAGAACTATGCACGGTTGGACAAGCGCCTCGACCTCTACCGCTTCTGGGTTGTCCTGCTCCATGTGAAGGGCGTCCATTTCAAGAAAGCCAGGAACTAGGCGCGTCCGGCGTTTGCCTTTCGCCACGGTTGTTGGTATTCTTCGAGTTGTCGTCATGAATGAGCCATCCCATACACAGTCGTTCCGCTTCAATTCGATTGAGGAGTGTCTGGAAGACATCCGCCAGGGGCGAATGATCATCGTCACGGACGACGAGGACCGCGAGAATGAAGGTGACCTCATCATGGCTGCCGAAAAGGTCACGCCGGAAACTGTCAACTTCATGACGAAACACGGGCGCGGCTTGATCTGCGTGCCCACTACCGAATCGCGACTCAAGGCGCTCGGGATTGGCCGCATGGTTGCCGAGAATCGTGAGAGCTTCAAAACCGATTTCATGGTCAGCGTCGATGCACGGGACGGCATCACCACGGGCATCAGCGCCCCGGATCGCGCTCGCAGCATCCGCGTACTTGCCGATCCGAATTCCGCTCCCAAAGATCTTGTGTCCCCCGGCCATATCTTTCCGCTCCAGGCCCGGGAAGGCGGTGTGCTGCGTCGCGCCGGCCACACCGAGGCATCCGTCGACCTCGTGAAGATGGCGGGACTGTTTCCTGTCGCGGTCCTTTGCGAGATTCTGAACGAAGACGGCACCATGGCGCGGCTGCCCGACCTGGTGAAATTCAGGGAGCAGTTTGGGCTGAAAACCTGCACGATTCGCGATTTCATCGGGTACCGCCGCATGCGCGAGAAACTTGTGGCGAAGGAGCAGGAGGTTTCGCTCCCGACGGCACACGGCGAATTCAAGCTGCACCTCTACCGCTCGCTCGTGGACGGCCAGCACCACGCCGCGCTGGTGATGGGAGACGTGCGCGGCAAGGAGAACGTTCTCGTCCGCGTCCACAGTGAATGCCTCACGGGCGATGTGTTCGGCTCGCTGCGTTGCGACTGCGGCCCGCAGTTGCACGACGCCTTGAAACGCATCGCGGCAGAGGGTGAAGGCGTTCTGGTTTACATGCGGCAAGA
>JBGOTY010000170.1:0-7545 GCA_041476745.1 Verrucomicrobiia bacterium
ACGGAGGCGGCGACGCTTGGGCGTGTCGACCACCTGCGGGGCTTCAAAGAGAACGTGATTATGGGTCACCTGATCCCTGCCGGGACTGGATTTGCAACACTTCGCAGCGTGAAATTGGTGCCTCTGGCCGAACCGGTGGAGCCGGCGCGGGAAGAGAAAATTGAAGCTCAACCGGAGGAGGCCGTAATCTAGAAGTGGGCCGCTCAAAAGGGCTTGCGTTGCAACGGAGCGTGTGTTAGTTTTCGCGCTCCCTTGGAGCCATCAGGAAGTACGGTTTAACGGGATAACGAAATGCCAACAATTAACCAACTTGTTCGGTACGGCCGCCGCCAGTTGAAGGCGAAGTCCAAAGCGCCGGCGCTGGGTAAATGTCCACAACGTCGTGGAGTTTGCCTGCAGGTGATGACGCGAACGCCGAAGAAACCGAATTCGGCCCTGCGCAAGGTTGCCAAGGTGCGGTTGACGAACGGCATCGAGGTCATTGCGTATATCCCGGACGAGGGGCATAATCTGCAGGAGCATTCGATTGTGCTCGTGCGTGGTGGACGCGTGAAGGACCTGCCGGGTGTTCGTTATCATATTGTCCGCGGGACTCTGGACGCAATGGGTGTGGAGAAGCGCCGCCGCAGCCGCAGCAAGTATGGCGTCAAACGTCCGAAGGACACCGGTGCAAAGAAGGATGCGGGCCCGAAGGCCGCCGCCTAACCAATTTGAAATAATTCGAGTATGCGCAGACGAAGAGCAGATCGACGACCAAGAATTAAGGACGTACGTTTCAATAGCGAAACCGTTACGCGACTGATTACCTGCATCATGCAGAGCGGGAAAAAGTCCGTGGCGGAGCGCATTGTATACGGCGCGTTCGATCGTATTGCAGAGAAGGCCAAGGAAAAGAGTCCTCTGGATGTACTACAGACGGCATTGGAAAATGTAAAACCAAGGCTCGAGGTCAAGTCACGCCGCGTCGGTGGCGCGAATTACCAAGTGCCCGTCGAGGTTTCATCGGATCGCCAGGAGGCGCTGGCGATGCGGTGGATGATCCAGTACGCCAGCGCCCGTAAGGGCACGGCGATGATGGACGCCCTGGCCGCAGAGATACTAGATGCGTCGAACAACACGGGCGCATCCGTCAAGAAGCGTGAGGACACGCACAAGATGGCGCAGGCCAATCGTGCGTTCGCGCACTACCGCTGGTAGTCCGCAGGTGAATTCACCCG
This sequence comes from Verrucomicrobiia bacterium, assembly GCA_041476745.1. Lineage (GTDB taxonomy): Bacteria > Verrucomicrobiota > Verrucomicrobiia > Palsa-1439 > Palsa-1439 > Palsa-1439. Next base: position 1,218 of record JBGOTY010000170.1, read on the forward strand.
TCTGGACGAGCCATGATTGTGCTTTCGTGAAATTTAGTGAAACAACAAACCGTAGTAGTTAGAAAATGCAGGCCGTGCTAGAACAACCGAAACAGCCAGGCCAGGAACAGTCGAGATCGTCGACGGAGCGACTGGTGCCGTTGGAGCGCACCCGGAACATCGGGATTTGTGCGCACATCGACGCCGGAAAGACCACGACGACCGAACGGATACTGTTCTATACGGGAAAGGTCTACAAGGTCGGCGAAGTGCACGAAGGCACGACGACGATGGACTGGATGGAACAGGAGCGTGAACGTGGCATCACGATCACGAGCGCCGCGACAACCTGCTTCTGGCGCGAGCATCGCGTCAATATCATCGACACACCCGGTCATGTGGACTTCACCGTCGAGGTTGAACGCAGCCTGCGTGTGCTTGACGGTGCCTGTGCTGTATTCTGCGCGGTCGGCGGCGTTGAGCCCCAGTCTGAAACGGTTTGGCGGCAGGCTAACAAGTACAAGGTGCCGCGTATCGCTTTCGTCAATAAGATGGATCGCACCGGTGCGGACTTCGAAGCTGCCGTGGCGCAGATGCGCGAGCGGCTCGCAGCCAATGCCGTGCCGATTCAAATTCCGATCGGCAAGGAAGCGGACTTCAAAGGTGTCGTCGATCTTGTCAAGATGAAGGCCATCCTCTGGTCAGGTGAGGAACTCGGCGCGCAGTTTGGTGAGGTCGATATTCCTGCTGATTTGAAAGCGGCTGCCGATGCGGCGCACGTGAAGCTCGTCGAAGCGGTTGCCGAAAAGGATGAGGAGTTGATGCACCTCTACCTCGAAGGCAAGGAGATCAACCGGGAACAGTTGCAAGCCGGTATTCGTCGGCTCACAATCAAGAACGAGTTGGTGCCTGTGATTTGCGGCGCGGCATTCAAGAACAAGGGTGTGCAGCCGTTGCTCGATGCCGTCGTCGATTATCTTCCGTCCCCACTTGATATTCCGGAGATTGTTGGAACCAACCCAGATAGCAAACAGCCGGAGACGCGCTCGGCAAATGATAACGGTGCGTTCTGCGCGCTGGCTTTTAAGATTTGGACGGATCCGTACGCCGGGCGACTGATTTTCTTCCGCGTCTATTCCGGCAAGGTCACGAAAGGCATGACAGTCTATAATCCGCGCAACAACAAGCGCGAGCGCATCGGCCGTCTGTTGGAAATGCACGCCAACCACCGGCAGGAAATCGAAGTGTGTTACTCGGGTGACATTGGGGCGCTCGTTGGCCTCAAGAACGTCACGACAGGCGACACGGTTTCGGATGATGATCATCCGATCTTGCTCGAATCGATCACGTTCCCCGAGCCCGTCATTTCCATGGCCATTGAGCCGAACACGAAAGCCGATCGCGATAAAATGTCCACCGCGCTGCAACGACTCGCGGAAGAAGATCCGACCTTCCGCCTCACCACCGACCACGAGACTGGTCAGACCATCATTTCCGGGATGGGTGAGCTGCATCTGGACATCATCAAGGATCGCATGTTCCGCGAGTTCAACGTTGGTGCGACCGCGGGTAAGCCGCAAGTCGCCTATCGCGAAACAATCACCAAGTCCGCCGAAGCTGAAGGTAAGTTTATCCGTCAGTCGGGTGGTCGCGGTCAGTACGGCCACGCGGTGGTTACGGTTGAGCCGGGCGAAAAAGGCAGCGGCATCGTGGTCGAGGACGAGGTCGTCGGCGGTGCGATCCCGAGGGAATACATTGGCGCGGTCGAAGACGGGATCATCGAAGCGGCACAGACCGGTGTATTGGGCGGTTACCCGATGGTGGATATTAAGATCCAGATTATCGACGGCACCTACCACGAAGTGGACAGCTCGGAAATCGCGTTTAAGATGGCTGGCAGTTTCGCCTTCAAGGAAGCGGCGCGTAAGGCGGGTGCGATCATGCTGGAACCAATCATGGACGTCGAAGCCATCACCCCCGAGGAGCATATGGGTGACGTAGTCGGTGACCTGAATAGCCGCCGGGGCAAGATCAGCCACATCGAATCGCGCGCGAGTTCCACCATTGTGCATGCGACCGTGCCGTTGGCCGAAATGTTCGGCTATGCCACGGCGTTACGCTCGTTGAGCAAGGGGCGCGCGAGTTACTCGATGGAGCCGGCGGCCTTTGAGAAGGTGCCGGAGAACATCCTGGCCACAATTTTGGATAAGAACAGCGGCGGCAACCCAAGGGCGGGACAGCAGAAGAAATGAACAACCAGCGCATACGAATCCGCCTCAAAGGCTACGACCACCGGTTGCTCGACCAATCGGCGCACGACATCGTCGAAACAGCCAAGCGCACTGGCGCGAAAGTTGCCGGGCCGATTCCGTTGCCGACCGACATCTGGCGCCATACTGTGAACCGTTCACCGCATGCCGACAAGAAGTCGATGGAATCTTTTGAGATGCGGACGCACAAGCGCTTGCTGGACATTATTGACCCGACGGCCAAGACGGTTGACGAATTGAAGAAACTGAACCTTCCTGCGGGCGTGGACATTACGATAAAGATTTAGTCATGGAACTTCTCGGCAAGAAACTTGGCATGGCACAGCTGTTCGACGCGAACGGCAACTTTATTGGCGTGACCGTCATCGAAGTGGGCCCCTGCACGGTGCTGCAGAAGAAAACGCCAGAAAACGACGGTTACCATGCGGTGCAGATCGGTTTGGGTGCCCGCAAGGAAAAGAACGCTGGTAAGGCGCTCATCGGCCACTGCAAGAAGGCCAACACACCGCCAGCACGATTTATTCGTGAGTATCGTACGGAAGAGCCGGTGCAGTTCAACGTCGGGGACAAGATGACGGTGAAGGAATTTCAACCTGGTCAATACGTCGATGTGATCGGCACCGGTAAGGGCAAAGGATTTCAGGGCGTCGTGCGACGCCACAAGTTTGCGGGTGGCGACATGACGCACGGTGCTAAGGGCTGGCATCGCCGCGGTGGTGCGATCGGTCAGCGTTTGTTCCCGGGTCGCGTCTTCAAGAACATGCGGATGCCCGGCCACATGGGTGACCGTCGCGTCACGACACAAAATTTGCGTGTGGTGCAGGTGCGTGAAGCTGACAACCTTTTGTTCATCGAGGGTGCGGTCCCTGGGGCGACTGGTGCGTTTGTGGTGATTCGGCATGCTTTGAAGAAAGCCAAGCCGGTAGCGAAGGCAGTGAAATGAAGTTGTCCATTATTAACATATCCGGTGAGCCAAAGGGCGAGGTTGAATTCGCCGACGAGTTGCTGATCAAGAACGGCAAGGGCACGCAGGCGGTGCACGACACGGTCACGGCTTACATGGCGAATCAACGCCTCGGTACGGCGAGCACCAAACAGATTAGTGAGGTGCACGGCAGCGGTAAAAAGCCGTGGAAACAGAAGGGCACGGGACGCGCACGGGCGGGATCATTTGCCTCGCCGTTGTGGCGTGGGGGTGGCGTGGTGTTCGGGCCGAAACCACGCGATTACACAATTAACGTGCCGAAGAAAGTGAAGGCCCTCGCGTTTCGCAAGGCGTTGAGTGAACGTTTGCTTGCGGGCGACGTGGTGGTGGTCGATGAGTTGAATTTGGCGAGCCACAAGACCAAGGACTTGGCGGTCATTGTAGCAGCTTTAGGCGGCAAGAATAAGCGGACGCTCGTCGTCACTGAGCAAGTGGACAAGAATTTGAAACTGGCGGCGCGAAATCTCCCGAACGTACAGGTCGAACCGGTGGGTTCCGTGAACGTATACGAACTGTTGCGTTTCGAAAGAATCGTGACCACGAAAGCCGCGCTCGAGAAATTGGGCGCGCGCCTGGGATAGGACCAATGAAGGATCCCTACACAGTGGTCAAGACCGTGCGCGTGACTGAGAAGGGCACGGCACAGATCGAGAAATTGAATCAGTATCAAATTGTCGTCGACAAGCACGCAAACAAGGTCGATGTAAAGCGGGCGGTCGAGCAATTGTTCAAAGTCAAGGTGCTTCACGTGAACACGATGCACGTGCGGGGCAAAGCGCGGCGCGAACGGACGGTACAGTTCGGGCGCACGCCCAGTTGGAAGAAGGCGGTTGTCACCCTCAAAGAGGGCGATAAGATTGAATTGGCATAGTGATTTATGGGGCTCAAAACTTTTAGGCCGTTAACGCCGTCACTGCGCGGGACCGTGCTTTCCGATTTCTCGGAGATCACGAAGCACAAGCCCGAGAAAAAATTAACGGTGGCACGCCGCCGGACGGGCGGACGCAATAATCACGGGCGAATGACCTCCCGAGGCATCGGCGGTGGTCACAAACAACGTTATCGTATCATCGATTTCAAACGGGACAAGATCGGGGTTGTGGCGATTGTGGAAGGGATTGAGTACGATCCGAATCGTTCCGCGCGCATCGCACTACTGAAGTATGCCGATGGCGAGAAGCGGTACATCATCGCGCCCCTCGGCCTGCAGGTCGGTGCCAAGCTGATGAGTGGTCCCGACGCGGAATTGTCCTTGGGGAATGCGCTGCCGCTAAAAAAGATTATCCCCGGCATGCCGATCCATAACATCGAATTGCATCGCGGTCATGGCGGACAGATTTGCCGCAGCGCGGGGATGGCGGCGCAAGTCACGGCCAGCGAAGGCGATTACGTGACGGTCAAAATGCCGTCGGGCGAGCTTCGTCTGATCAACCGCGAGTGCTACTGCACGATCGGGCAGATCGGCAACACCGATCACATAAACATTATGCTGGGCAAAGCCGGTCGCAACCGCTGGCTGGGTCGCCGGGGCATTTCACGCGGCATGGCGCGCAATCCAGTTGATCATCCGATGGGTGGCGGCCAGGGCAAGAGCAAGGGTGGGGGCGGTTGGCATCATCCGGTGTCACCGTGGGGCAAGCTGGCCAAGGGCGGTAAGTCGCGCCGGAAGAAAAAGTATTCGAACTCGTTGATTTTGGAGAGAAGGAAGAAATAAATGGGACGTTCGCTCAAAAAAGGCCCGTTTGTCGACGATCATTTGCTGAAGAAGGTCGAGGCGCTGAAGGCCGGGGAGAAAAAGCCGATCAAGACCTGGTCGCGCCGCTCGATGATCATCCCCGAGTTTGTCGGGCAAACGTTTTTGGTTCACAATGGACGGCAGCACACCCCGGTGTTCGTGACGGAAAACATGGTAGGCCATCGCCTGGGTGAGTTTTCACCGACGCGCACATTCAAGGCGCACGGCGCCCACACCGAGAAGGCGGTCGCGAAGTAACGCGGCCGGGAGTGAGTTGTGCCCGCGCATGGCACGCTAACGAGAGTTTATACGGTTTGTTTGTTCTTTGCAGCAACAGGGTTGTGGGCGGCGGAAGAAGCGCGGTCACCGGCGGCCGCCGCGGATGAGTTGCGCTTGGTAATTGCAGCGCTGGCCAGCGATAATCAACAGCTCAAGACAGAGCTCGAGCAGCGCGAGACGGTTATCCGCCTGCTCACTGAGAACCTGGCTATCGCCCGGACGGAGAGCGAGCTGTTCCAGAAAAAATGGAGTGACGCGCAACTGCGGGCACAGACGCTTGGCGTTAATTTTGCCGATGAGACGGCGACCCAGGCGCAGCGCCAACTTGTCGAAAGCGTGCGCGCGTTGTATCTCGCGGAAGCGGAGCGGCAACGCCTGATCGAGCAACTACAGCGATTGCTGGACGCAATCCAGAAGCAAGGGGATATGTCCGGTGAGCTCGTGCGGACCAAGGCGCTGCTGGCGACGAGCGAGCAACCACCTTCTGGTCCGACAGGGAAGGCAGCCGCGGCTGGGAAGCCAGCCGAAGGGATGCTTGAGTCGGCAACGGTTCTCGACGCGAATCCGAATTTGCGGCTCGTGGTGCTGAATATCGGTTTGCTGCAAGGGGCGCGGGTCGGGATGCCGATGGTGGTGTTGCGCGGCGATCGCGTCGTGGCCGAATTGGAAATTGTGGAAGTGCGCAGGCGGATTTGCGGCGCGCTGATCGAGCGGACAGAAAAGACAGTCACTCTCAAGACGGGAGACGTCGCACGGGTGACCAAGAGTTCCTGAATGTGATTTTATGGAAGTAAGAGCGATAACGAGATATGCGCGCATGAGCCCGTCGAAAGTGGGCGAAGTGACGCGTTTGATCCAGGGCTTGAGTGCCTCCAGTGCGCTGGAAGTGCTGCGGGTCATTCCCCGCAAGTCGGCGCGCATGATTGAAAAGACGTTGAAGTCGGCAATCGCGAACGCAACCGACCCAAACAGCCATAAACTCGACCCGGCGTCGCTCCGGGTAAAAGAAGCGGTCGCGAACGAAGGGCCGCGCCTCAAACGCTGGCAGCCGAAGGCGCGCGGCAGTGCGGGTCCGATCAT
>JBGOTY010000171.1:0-7463 GCA_041476745.1 Verrucomicrobiia bacterium
ATCTGTCATCGACTTTGCGTGGGAGCCGTTTCGATTGTACGGCTCGCTACGCGCCGTCAAGGTCATCCTCGCTGCGCTGCGGTCCACCGCTGGCGCTCTTGACTGCGCTCGCTCCGCCAACGGCTTGGCTCGTATGACTTCACGCTGGAGCAACTCACTGCCGAAGGATTCTTGCAGAGACATGAAGCACTCGTACCGAGGAATAGGAGATCGCCATGCAGACGAACAATAAGGAAATTCGACTCGCGCTTACACGACAGGAAACAGCCAAAGCCTTGGGCGTGACACCGATCACGGTTGATCGACTTGTTGCCCGTGGATTGCTGCGACCTTGTCGGGCGTTGCGGCGGCCGTTGTTTCCACTCCCCGAGATCGAACGATTTCTGAAAGAAACGACTGTTGAATAGCGATTTGCCACACAAACCGCCCGGTTCATCTTGCGGCCAGCCCGGCGACTGTCGGCGAACTCAGAATGACCCGCCCACCGCCGACCGTCAGGCGTTCGTTTTCGCCGCTCGCATCGGCACTACATTGTCCGCGTCAAGCTCCACGGCGAGATTGATCTTGCTCGCCATTTCCAAGGAGTATTTGTCTTGGTGCGCGGCGTAGGTTCGCAGCAGGAGGGCGCCGCCATCTTTGTGACGCAACCAGCCCGCCAAGGTGCGAATCGGAACGCCTTGTTCCATGCAGCGGGTAGTGAAGTATCGGCGCATATCGTGATGCGTAAAATTCCGTCGCAGCTTGGCCTCGCGGCATGCGGTTTTGAGTGCATCCCTGCAACCGTTGACGCGCATGATGCGGTCGTCGGGTTTGATGCCTACGATCTTTCGCATCTGGCGCGATTGACGGATTTTCAAGAGCAGTTCGCGCATGGCGGGGAATAACGGCACCGCATCGCGTTCGGTTTCATCGCGGCCCTTGCCGGCGATGTAGAACATGCCCCTGTCAAAGTCCACGTCTTGCCACTTCAACCCGCAAGCCTCTGACAAGCGCTGCCCCGAGTACGCCATGAGTTCGACGAGGTCGCTAGCGTCGCGGTCACGGTGACTGCGCAATGTTACGACAAGCCGTCTAAACTCGGCTACAGTTGGCGGGTCGGGGTTGGGGCGGGGGAGCTTCAACCGCTCCAGCTTGGACGTCGGGTCGTGCATCATCCAGCCGTTGTCACGGGCGAACTCCAAGATGTCGCGCAGCAGTCCGACTTCGTTGTTCGTGCGCTGAGCGCTGATCATCAGCCGGCGCTTGGCAAACCACTTCTGGCAATCGATCATCGTGATTCTGTTCAAGGGCAACTTTGCGAAGCCGGTATATCTCAGGAGGGCGGTCTGGCGGGTCTGGTAATCTAGTTGCGCCAGCGGTTTCAGTGGGCGCGTCGGCAGGACGATGCGCGTGAACTTAGCGACCAGTTCCTTGAATGACTTCGGCAGCGGTTCGCTGCCGACAATCCCAGTGCGATCGTGATAGTCCTTTTCCAATTCCCGCAGCTTCCGCTTGGCGAGTTGGTAGTCGTCCGTCCTGAGCGATTTCTTAATCTGACGCCCGTTCACCTTGAGGATGGCGTAGTAGCGCCCGCTCTGTTGACTTTTCCAAAGGTTTTCGGCTACGTTCACAAGTGTTTGCTTCATATGCTAATAGGCTTCTTTCATCAACGCTCTGAATATACGGGTTACAACTGTGGGTTGCAACCACTATTTTTATGTCGGCCAGAATATGCATTAAGTCATTGTATATAAATATATTTGCCCGGGTGGCGGAACGGCAGACGCATCGGACTTAAAATCCGAAGGTGAGTTAAATCACCGTGTGGGTTCGAATCCCTCCCCGGGCACCCGCCACAGCGACAAAGCCAAGAGAGCGAACGAACAATGCCGGAACTTCCTGAAGTCCAAATCCTGGTGAATCAACTCAGGCCGCGCCTGGAGCGGGCGCGGATACAGGCAGTCGAGATTCGCGATCCGAAGATCAGGCTGCGGCATAATGTTGTCGGTCGGAAGATCTGGCGCGTCTGGCGGCGCGGCAAGAACATCATTCTCGACCTGTCGGGCGGGCTGCATTTGCTGGTGCACTTGCGCATGACGGGTTGGTTCGAGTTCACAGAACCGAAGCGGTACCGCGCGGCGATCCGAACGGGGAAGGGGACGGCGTATTTTGAAGATGGTCGGCGGTTCGGCGTGATGCAGGTGATGACGCCTGCCGAACTCCAGCGCGTTTTGGCCGCGCTCGGACCCGACCCGATCGCGGACGGTTGTGATCTTTCACGACTGCGTCAGACCTCGCGCCCGGTCAAGGTCGCCTTGCTCGACCAGCGGATGGTGGCGGGGGTGGGCAATATTTACGCGAGCGAATCGCTCTGGCGGGCGCGGATCAATCCCAGACGCCGCGCGGACCGACTGCGGCCGGAGGAAATGCGCGCGTTGGAGCGAGGCATCGTGACGTCACTGCGCAAGGCGATCAAGTACGGCCCGCGCATTTTCGAGGTGCAACAGTTTGTCGTGTACGAGCGGGCAGGAGAGCCATGCCGTCGCTGCGGTACGGCGATTCGCCGAACGGTGCAGGCGCAGCGTAGCACATATTGTTGCCCGCAGTGCCAGCGGTGAAGAGTTTTCAGCGCCGCAAGGAGGTTCAACTTGCTTTTCGAGTGTCTCGTGGCAACAGTTGGCGTGTTGGCGGTTGGATCTTGAGTCGGCGTACTCATTTAGCTTTGGCACTTGCGAAATGCCCAAGAATGAAGGTAGTTTGCCTGTAGATAGGAAACCATTATGAACGCACGTGTGCTTGTCTTCGTCCTTGGCTCAGCCGTTTTCACGGTCGCCGCCGCAACTTTCGCTCAGGTCATCATCCGCGGCACCGAATCAGCCGACAGCTCCACCACCCATTCCGAGGTCAATATCACTACTTCCGACCGGAATATTGTTCCGCTCATCAAGGAAAGTAAGGAAACGAAAGTCGATTCCACCACCCAGCGCACGGAATCAGTTACGCGGGCCCGTCTTAACGACGGCAGCTACTTTGAATGGCAGCGAAGCACGGCTACTAAAAAAGAGCTCTCGCCCGACAAGTCGGTCAGTTCCACGGATGTTGTCGAGAAGGATCGACAAGGCCAGGACCACATGTCGCGACACACCGACGAGACGGTCAGCAAGTCGCCTTCCGGGGAAATCACCGAAACGAAAGTATACACTCGCAACAACAGCGGCCAGCTCGTGCTGGATCGGGTGGTGAACGCGAACACCGTCAAGGGCGCCGATGGCACGGCCAACACCACGCGCCTGGAGAAGGTCCCGGATGTCAACGGCAACCTGATCGTCAAGACGCAGACGGAAGAAGTGGCCGTCCAGCGCGGGCCGAATGAGAAGGTCGTCACGTCCAAGACCATGGCGGCGGATCATCTGAGCGGCAAACTCGCGGTCACGGCGGAAGAGACCACTTCCATCACCACGCAGGGCGGAACGAAACAGATTGAAAGTACTGTGCGCACGCCCGGGCGCACCGGCTGGGAGTTGGTTGGTCACACAACCGCCACCGAGACGACCGCCCCCGATGGTTCCGTATCCCGCGAAACGATCGAGCAGGGCCGCTCGATCTATTCGACGAAAACCGGCAACGAACTCCTGGAGCCTCTCGTTCCCCAACGCAAGATCGTCGAGCATGAAGTCCACCGGCCCGACGGCACCACGGTTATGCAGCGCGATGTGTTTCATCGCGACGTGAATGGCGACTGGAAGCCGGAATCTTTCTCGACGAAGCAGGCTGACAACGGCAGGATCTAGGGGCCCGCCCGCAGTGGTGTTGTCGGTTTGCTACAAACGCTCTCTGGCGCCGTAGCCTGTATCAATGTCGTGCCAGAACTCGATGTCGTCTTCCTCGAGTTCCCAACAAAGGTGCACCTCGCGACCATCGCGGATATGGGGGAAATCAACGAGCCCGCGGTCGAAGTCTTTGATTTGCACGCCCAACTCCTGGATGCGTCGCAACTGTACGTTGAGCTGTAGCATGTCCATCAAGAGACCCGAGACCTTTTCGCCGCCGACTTCGGCGCCGGACTGCTTTAAGTCTTGGCCCAGTTCCGCGTCCGTCTTCTGCACGACATCACGGCGGCGGTGTGCGTCCCGGAAAATGCTGCGGAGTTCGGGAAGCAAGGCCCGCGCTTCTTCGAGCGTGAAGTGTTTCTCAAATTGATAGGGCATGCGTGTATCGCCGTGGGTGTCGGAGCCGAGGGCCGTGTCAGGATTTCTTTGTCACGTGCTCTTGGATGCCTCCCAGCGCGGTATTCCATGCCAGGGTTGCGCATTTCACGCGCACGGGAAACTTCAGAACGCCTTCCAGCGCCTTCAGGTCACCCATCTCCTTGCCGCCAAACGGCGCCTCGCCGCGCATCATGTTCAAGAACCCGCCAATGAACTGTCTGGCTTCCGGCAGGGTCTTCCCGACAAGCTTCTGGGTCATAATCGACGCGGAGGCTGTGCAGATTGCGCAACCTTTGCCGTCGAACTTTAGTTCAGCAATCTTGTGATCGACCAGCTTTGCCGTCACATCGATCTCATCGCCGCAAAGCGGGTTGGCGTCGTGCGCGGAGATGTCGGAAGGCTCCGCCTTGCCCTTGTTGCGCGGGCGCCGATAGTGATCGAGGATGATTTCCTGATAAAGCTCTTCCATCATGGCGCCACAAAGCTACCACAAGACCGGAGTGCAGGAAGGAAAAAAGCTGCGATACTGACAGTTGTGACTGCCAGCTTGATAGGGCTGGAAATGCTGCTGACCCAACATCCCCACTCGCCGTGTCACCCTCTCCGCAAAAGCGGTTTCATCCAGAATCTCGTAATCACACCCGAGAACCGCGAGGCTTTCCTTGCGGAATTGCGCGCACGTCTTGGTGCGACACCCTGTTGATCAGCGGACAATGATGCGACGGGAATGACCGTGAGCGGTGACCCGAACAAGCCCGCGGTTGAGCAGGTCTGCCACGACCAGGCTCGTCTCGTAATCGTTGCGGGCGAACCGCGATACGATACCGACTACATCCTGCAGCGTCATAATGTGCTTCTTGGCACGATTTTTCATATGACCTCCTACAAGATTAGACGCACGAAGTCAGTTTTCGTTTCAATATTCCTGTAATTTCTTCTACGCGTCGCCAACGTCCTTCCCGGCAAGCTCAAACTTCAAGGCCGCCAATGCCAGATTGATATCGTGGATGAACACAATGAGCGATCCGATCAAGCAAACCAGGCAGATGATGAACAGCGCGCAGATCAGCCAAACGTTTTCAATTTGTAACAAGGCCGTCACAAATAGCACAATGATCAAGATAGCGGCGAAAAGCGCGCTCAGGGAAGCCAGCGCGATGGACAGGCGGATCAGCTGCGCGCGCCTCCAGAGAACCCGGAGCTGCCCGGCATTCTTTGCGCGATCAAGCTCGCTCGCGTCCGGAACTTCGCGCGCAGCGGCTCTCGTGCGGTCGATGGTCCGCGCCAGCCGATTGGTCATGGTGAGCAGGAGCAACCCCACGCCGGAAATCAGGATGGTGGGACCGATGGCGGTCTGAAGTACCGGAATGAGTTGCGCGACCGATAGTGCCTGCATAGTGCCTCCACCTGCAGACTAGTGCGGGCACGGCAGTGGGTCAAATTGAAACCGATGAGATGGTAATGGCCTGCGTCGTGGCAGGTTCCCGGTTCAGAAAACCAGCTAGTAACCCATCGCGCGGCCGGTGGGGCAGGCGCCAAAGAATTTCTTGGCCTTGTGGAGCATGGCGATAAAGACATCCACTTCGTCACGGGTGTTGTAGAGATAAAAACTGGCGCGTGCGGTGGCGGCGAGGCCAAGCTTCTTGTGAAGCGGCATGGCGCAGTGATGACCCGCGCGGATGGCGACGCCGTCCTGGTCGGCGAAAGTGGCTATGTCGTGCGGATGCACATCGCCCAAGGTAAAAGTGACCAGGCCACCGCGCTTCTCGACGTCTCTCGGGCCGTACACGGTAACTTCGGGAAAGTCCTTCAAGCAATCGAGGGCGTACTGCGTGATTTCCTTCTCGTGTTGGCGAATCTTCTCCATGCCGATGCGCGTGAGGTAATCAACAGCAACGCCGAGGCCGATGGATTCGGCGATGTTCGGCGTGCCCGCCTCGAATTTATAGGGCAGATCGTTGTACTTCACATGGTCGAACCACACTTCCTTGATCATTTCGCCGCCGCCCATGAACGGCGGCATCGCTTCGAGAATCGCCCGCCGGCCGTACAGGATGCCGCTGGCCGTCGGCCCGCACATCTTGTGGCCGCTGAACACGAAGAAATCGCAGTCGAGCGTCTGGACATCCACCGGCATGTGCGGGACGCTCTGCGCGCCATCGACAAGAACCACGGCGCCCTTCTTATGGGCCGCATCGGCAATCCGCCGAACCGGGTTGATCGTGCCAAGAACGTTGGACTGCTGCGTGACGGCCACGAGCTTTGTCCGCTCGGTGATGAGTTTGTCGAGGTCCTCAAGACGTAACGTGCCGTCGGGGTTCAACTCGATGCGCTTGATCACCGCGCCGGTGCGCTCACACACCTGGTACCACGGCACCGTGTTGCTGTGGTGCTCCATGAACGTCAGGAGAATTTCGTCGCCCTTCTTGAGGTTGGTCTGGGCCCAGGAATAGGCGACGAGGTTGATGGCCTCGGTGGTGCCGCGCGTGAAAATAACGGACTCCGGCGATGGCGCATTGATAAACCGGGCGATCTTCTCGCGGGCCCGCTCGTATTCCCGGGTGGCGCGCTCCGCCAGCGCATGGATGCCGCGATGGACATTCGCATTGTAGCGCTCGTAGTAATCGTTCAGCGCCTCGATGACGATGCGCGGCTTCTGGGAAGTGGCGGCGTTGTCGAAATAAACCAGCGGCTTGCCGTGGACCTTCTGCCGCAACACCGGAAAGTCGTCGCGGATTTCCTCCAACTCCACCTCATCGAGCACCTCAATCATTGCTTGCGTACTACCTTGTCATGAACCAGCTTGGCAAACTCTTTTTGCACCGCCTCCACCTGGATGCGCGCCAACACGGGATCGAGAAACGCCTCGATCAAGACATCGCGCGCCAGTTCCGGCGTCAGCCCGCGGCTACGCAGGTAAAAAATCTGTTCCTCTTCCAATTGGCCAACCGTCGCCCCGTGCGTGCAGCGCAGTTGGTTCGATTCGATCTCAAGAATCGGTCGCGTGTCGCAGCGAACTTCTTTGCTGAGCACCAGGTTGCGATTGGCCTGATAGGCGTTGGTGCCGTTGGCGTTCTTTTCCACCTTGATCACGCCCGTGTAATTGCTGATGGCGGAATCGCGCAACACGTTCTTGAACATCAGGTCGCTGGTCGTCTGGCCCGTCTTGTGATGCTGCTTGGTGAATTGCCCGAACTGCTGGTTGTGGTCCAGCACGCCGACGGCATACATGAAACTCATGCCGCCTTCGCCTTCCATGATGCATTCGACATCATA
>JBGOTY010000172.1:0-7444 GCA_041476745.1 Verrucomicrobiia bacterium
ACGGCGCCCAGTCGCGCACCTACGTCCCCGCCGCGATTGAATTCGACGCGAGCCAGGTCTTTCGCCAGGAGAGCACCAACCTCGACCCGCACAACCTCACGCTCGTGGTCGATCCCGCGCTTGATCCGTTTGCCAATTACGTCAATCGCCAATGGCCGCTAACGTTCGGCATCGTGATTTACAAGGCCCATCGCGACGGCAATGCCATCGTCACGGTGGACGGCGGGCATGGCAATCAGGTGTCGGTCGTGGATGTGGCGTTCATCGGCTATCTCGACAGCGACGACACGTTCGACGCCAACAGCGTGGGATTGGAGTCTGTCATCGACGGCGGCAAGCTGAAGCTGACGACGAAGTGGGACCACATCACGAAGAAACTCATCCGCCAGGTACCGCGTCCCGTCTTCAGCATCGACTGCCCGAAAGCTCTCTTCTCGACCGACACCGCCGCTGTCGCCTGCAACGCGGACAAACCCTACGTCCGCATCGACGGCTTCGTCCTGGCGACCAACGGCGTGGTGATCAGCGCCACCGAATGGGCCGCGCAACCCGATGGCTGGTTCGCGCAGGGCCTCGCCGAATACACCGCCACCGATCCGGTCAGCGGTCTGGACTTCGGATTCGCGCTCGGGGTCACCGCCAGTGCCAAACGCACCTCTCTCGGCGTGGACTATGGCGACCTGACACTGGAAATGTTCCCGCCGCTGCCGGTCACAGGCCTCGTCGTCACCGCGTATGGCGGTTGCGATCGCACCCGGTCAACCTGCATCACCAAACATATTCCGAGCGGAACGGTCCCGCCGCCGCCCGGCACGCCCTCGCCCGGCCACATCGACGTGGCCCTGCAACTCTTCAACACGCCGCCCACCACCGCCGGCGTCGCCCGCGTGATCATCACGCCCACCCAACTGACCGTTCTCTACCTGCACACCAACAGCGCCCAGATCGGCAACCTCGCCGTCAACGGCGCGGACTGGACCACCTTCTCTTGGGTCGCGCAAGGATCCACCGCCATCGTCACCAGCCCGCCCTTCGCGCTGGGTGCCGGCGCCGGCATCCCCAATGTCTTCGGCTACGTCTTCTCGTTGACCAACAACGGCGCGGGCACGCCCGCCATCCTCCAGCAGCCCACCGCCGCCAACGGCTTCACCCTCATCGTCAAAATGAAAGGCCAGGCCGCCTGCGATTTCCGCGTGAACTGGACCGCCGCCGCCGGCCAGCCCATCAACTTCGGCAACCTCGAAAACTTCGGCGGTACCGACATCCCCATCGAACACCCAACATTGGAGACGACACAATGATGGGGAAAATCCGAAAACCGAAATCCGAATTCCGAAACACCATTGTCTTTCGGATTTCGACATTCGAGGTTCGAGTTTTATGACCCCGCGCCTTCCCTATTTCGGAAGCCAAAAGCACGCGGATGCGTTGCTCTCACAGCTTCACTTGTGGCAGGGGACCCGCTGGCAGCACGCCGGCGCGCGCCCCAACGAAATGAAATGCGGCGTCAGCGGCGACTGCCTGTTCTGGGTTCACGCGTTCAAGGCCATCGGCGCGCTCCCGACCAGGCTGGAGATCCCGGATTACCGGCTGCGCGAGGCGCTCGCGGATAGAATGCACACGCTTCGCGAGAAGATCGAGGCGACGGGCTGCGCGCAGTTAGTGTGGGAGCGACCTCAGTGTTGCGACAGGAAACCATTATCGGGCGATCCATTCGAGCATCTCTTCTTGCCCTGGCTGCTCATCGGCGACGTGCTGATTTTCAAGAATGGCACCAGCGGCGCGCACTGCGGCCTGATGGTCAAAGCCGTGCCGATCCACTTCGCCCACCTCACCGGCAATGGCCTGCTCGAAGAGCCGTTGCATCAGAAGCATTACCTATCGGCTCTAACGTTCGTTTACAGACTGTTGGAAGCGGAGGAAGGCCAGGGACCTAACGTTCAACACTCGACGTCCAATGCTCAACGTCCAACGGCTAGAGCTGCCAGTGAATCTATCGGCGAGTTCAACGTTGGGCGTTCGATGTTGGACGTTGGAAGTTCAGGAGTTTCTCGATGAGCTTTCTCCGCGCCATCATCGACTGCTTCCTCGTCGCGCTGTTTGCCGGCTTCTTGCTCGGCTTCCTCGCGGGGATGTGGTGCGGCTTCCGGGCCATGCAATGGTTCATCGACCGGAGGGCCCCATGAGTTTTCTCGGCGCTGGCTCAGCCCCCACCAACGCGAACCGGCGCACCGTCGCGCAGTCGCCTGTCGCGTCCAACATCCTCGGCACGCCCTGGCCGACGCTCTGGGGCACGCGCGATCTGAGCGGAACCGTGATCGCCTGGACCAATCACCGCTTCAGCAACAGCGGCTCGACGGGCAAGGGTGGCGGCCAGGTATCGAGCGGCGAGAAAGATTACCGCACGTTCGCGCTCAGCCTCTGTATCGGCCCGGCGGACCGCATCACGGAGATTTGGTACGACAACAACCTGATCTGGCAGGGCAACGTCAGCGTCGCGTCAGCGGCAACGACCGCCACGGCCACGGTCGGCGTCGGCGGCATCGTGCTCACCGATAGCGCCAGCCGCGGGACCATCACGTTCTACTTCGGCCTCTCGACGCAGACGCAAGACCCGATCCTCGCGCAATTCATTCCCGATGCGCCGTTCTATCGCGGCATGTGCTACGCGGTGTTCCATGGCGACCGTACCGGCACCCGTGGCTTTCGCATCGGCAACGCCGACACGCTCGCCCAGGTCGCGCTCCGCGTGACCCGCACACCGGCCTCGCCGCCGGGCACCGCCTTTAATGTGCAGACACAGGCCAGCGCGCAGAACGCGCAGATCGTCAGTGGCACCGCGGTGCTGACCGCCGACGACTCCGCGTTCACGGGAACCAACAGCATCATCTACCAACTCGCCGTGCAGGTCGGTCCGGGCGGATCGCAGGCTTCTGTCTCGGTCAATGTCCTCGACGGCACGGATTCCTCTAGCGGCCCGTTCACCATCACCAGCGGCACGCCCTTCGCCGTGGGCAGTCTCGGCCTGATGGCCACGCTCACCTGGACCGGCACGCTCATCTCCGCACCCAACACCGGGCAGTGGCTCATTCTGCTCACAAGTAACATGGTCGCGCTCGGCGGCGCGAACGTGGCCGGCATGATCTACGAATTGCTCACCAGCAGCGTCCACGGCATCGCCCTCGATGCGGCGATCATCAATAACGCGTCCTTCAACAGCGCCGCGCTCGCGCTCCTGCAGATGGGACTCTCGTGGCCGGTCAAGGAAAAGGGTGACGCCCGCTCGCTCATCGAGGAGATCCTCAAGAACGTTCAGGGTGCCCTCGTCATCTCCAACGGTACGATCGGCATCCGTCTCTTGTCGGGCGGCAATTCGGTCCTCACGCTCGAAGCCGACGACGTGCTCGGCTTGAAACAGCGGCCCGGCTCCTGGTACGAGGTCCCGCAACACACGACCGTCAAGTACAGCGACGTCACCCGCAAGTTCCACGACACGATCCTCTCGCTGCCGGGCGCGGGCGATTTCGGCAATGACGAAAAGAACATCGAGATCGCCTTGCCGATGGTCACCGATTCCCGCGTCGCGCGGCTGATCGGCTCTCGCCTCCGCACGCTCGAAACCCTGCCAAAGAACCCAGACACGGTGACGTGCGGACGCGGCGCATTTCAACTTCAATTCGGTGACGTATTCATCATCAACGATCCTCCGCATGGCTACGACTCGACCACTCCGCTGATCGTCATCGCGATCCGCGAGCATGGTGTGGGCGATGAGACCATCGAGATCGACGTGGTGCCGGAGATTTTTGGCTACCTGCCGGCGCTGGTGGCCGCGGTCGGTGGCGGCGGTGGTGGCGGTGGTGGCGGCTCGACCCCGATCAACCTGATCCAGTTGCAGGACGCCGTCGAGTTGCCGTGGGATTTCGCGCAGGATGGCTCGAAGCAGCTCACCCTCTTCGCCGCGCGCCCGGATCCCGACGTGCAGGGTCTCGCGCTCTACGCGTCCATCGAGGCCACGCCGGTTGATTACGACAATGTCGATTCCGACGCACTCTTCCACGCCGGTGGCAAGGTCATCAGCGTGAACTTTTCGCAATTCACGATGGACCGCGAAGCGTCGATGGACTTCAACCAGGGCAGCGATGACATCGACGGCTTCTCGTCGCTCTCGGATTCCGACTGGTTCGGCCACAAGATGCTCGTGCTGGTCGGCGGCGGTATCGGCGCCGGGTTGTACGCGGCGCGCGAGCTGGTCTTTCTCGGCGGCACGACCTGGCGGCTGCGCGGCATCTTCGGGCCGCTCTCGGACACGCCCGTCCCGGCACCGGCCTTTGGCAGCCCGATCTGGGTGTTCCGCATCCAGCCGCTCTACAGCGTCCCCGGCGAACCGGCCTGGGTCATCAACACGTTGCTCTCACTGAAAGCCATTCCGTTCGGCAGCCGCTTGTCGCCGACGTTGGCCGATGCGCTTCTCGCGCAGCTCACGATCGCCTCGCGCGCGGCCCGGCCGTTCCCGGCCGCCAACCTCGTCGCCAATGGCCGCGGCGCATCGATGACGCCGCTGTACAGCGACGACATCGCGCTCGCATGGGTCCTGCGCGGTCGCGGCTTCGGGTTCGGTTACGAAACCAACCCCAGCGAGTTCGATCCGACGATCCCCTCCGAGAGCGATACGTGCGACGTGGAGATTTGGGTCAGCGGCACGCTGAAACGCACGGCCACCGTCAGCGTCCGCCACGGATCGGTGACCACGTCCACGGTTAGCGTGGCCAGCGCGCAGCAATTCGATGTTGGTGACGTGACCGGCCTGCAGCCGGGCGACCTCATTAGCGTCGCCGTGTTCGGCAACACCGGCCAAATCTTCGGTCGCATCCAGTCCATTAGCGGCACAACCATCACGCTCTTCTCGCCGCTGCCGGTCCTGCCGGTGAACGACGAACTGGTGACCCGCTACGAGTCGGTCGGCTATGTGTACGATTCCGCCACCAACACCGCCGACAACGGCAGCCTCGCCGCTGCCGTCGACGTGAAAGTGTACCCCAACCTCAACGGCCTGCGCGCCCTGCGCCCGGCAGAAATTACCGTGGTGAACCAATGAATATAATTTTCGCTTCGCTGGTAGGGCGCGACCGCCGGGCGCGCCGAGGTGAACAATGAGTGTTCTTGCCAATGGAACCGAGGATCTCCCCACCGGCCTCACGCCGGCCGCCGCCTACGCCCTCGTCAACACCGCGATCCAGAAGATCGCGCAGATGAACCTGCTCGACAAGGACGTGCCGTTCTTCGGGCTGGTCCGTGACAATCAGGTGCGCGGCACCTCGCAGATCGCCATTGAACGCCTGATCACCGCCGTCGAAATCCGCGCCGAAAGCGCTGCGCCCGTGGGCAGTTCGCTCGTCGTCCAGCTTGTCGTCAATGGCAACCTGAAATCGCAGCAATACAGTCTCGGCGCGGGCAACACCTACGCGCTCGTCTTCGTCACCGGCGACGGCAACGGCGGCGCCGGCTCCGGCCTCGTCGTCCCCGCCAACCAGACCCTCGCCGTCAAGATCATCTCCGCCAACCAGGCCGCCGACGTCGTCGTGTGTCCCAAATCACAGCTAAGGATCCTATGAAACGCCCCGCAGAAAATCCAAAATCCGAATTCCGAAACCCAATGGTCTTTCGGATTTCGACATTCGTGCTTCGAGTTTTTTTGTTGGCCTCTTTCCTCTTCCGGCTTCCAGCCTCGTCCCATGCCGGCAACGTGTTTCCCTTCCGCATCATCAGCGGCAACACCACGGGCGAGGTGGACGAGACACAATTCAGTACCAGCGACATCACCCTCTCGCTCACCAACCTGCCCACCGGCGGACGCCGCGCCGTCATCGGCATCATCGGCAGCGGCAGCGGTGGCGGCGGCTTCTCCAATGTCCTCGATAGCGCTGGCGGCACATACTCGCTCGTCGGCCACACGAATCAGCCGACGCTGCTGGTCAAGGGTATCACCAACCAAACGCCCGCGGTCCTGACAATCACCGATTATTGGACGATGATCGGCGTTTCTTCCACGCCCATCATCGGCGGGGCAACGAATACCTGGTTCACCAATGGCACGCTGTGGGCCACATCCGACGCCTTCAGTTTCTCCAACGCCTCGTCGGTCGTGGGCCTGGCCTTCACCAACCTCAGTGGCGTGCCGACGATCTACCTTGTGCCCGACAGCACCATCGCCCGCACGGGGCAAGGGCAGACGTGGAACGCCCCGCAAACATTCAACAGCAGCGCGACGCTCACGCTCGGCGCACCGACGTGGTTCAAGAGCAGCCTCACCGTCAGCGACAATGTTGTTATCGTCAGCAACGTCACGGTCGGCGGCAGCCTGACCATTGCCGGCAACGCCACGATCACCGGCAACGTCAATGCCGGCAGCTTCACCGGCTCGCTGGATGGCGGGAACATTACCGGCAACCAGAGCATCGGCACCAACGCGCTCGCCGCCTTCGGCAGCAACACCGGCACCATCGGCAGCGCGGGACAATTCCTGGTCGTGCATTTGAACTCCGCTGGTATTCCCGATGGCTGGAGCACCGTCACCGGCAATAGCCTGGCGACTTCCACGAACTCCATCAGCGCCGTACAACTCGGCGGCTCATGGAACAACGGCATCATCGCGGCCAGTTTCAGCAACTTCAGCATCGCCACCATCAACGGAACCACGGTTACGGTCGGTTTCGCTTCGACTCCGTTTGAAAACATCACCGTCCTGAATGGCACGACCAACTTCACGCTGCACGGTTCGAGCCTGACGATCTCAAACCTATTGTCTGCTTACGGAGTCATCGTGACCAATCGCGGCGGCACGCAAATCGATCTCGGCGGCACGGTCACCATGCTCTCCAACAGCGCGGGAGCGTTCAATCAGATGACGGGAAGCTCTGGAAGTTCAACACAAAACTGGAGCGGCAGCACCAGAACCGTGGTTACGATCCCTAACGGTGGACAGATCTTAAAGTTTGTACCAAACGGCACAGTAAATGGGGTCAACCCAGAAATACAGCTAATGCCAATTGATGGAAGCAACCAGGCCTACTTGAATCTAACCAGAGACGGTCCCAAAGCCGGGCCGATATTCGTGGACTTCAGCGACGCCAGCAGCGGGAATCTCTGGATCGGTCAACTGCCTTCCGGCAACGCAGGTGGCGACAAGCGTCACATGGGAATTTCAACAACTTCGCCTATCGGAGGCCTCATCGTCGTTGATCAGGATGGGAATAACGCGTCGGGGCTTGCAGGCTATCAATTTTACGAGAACGATCCGCGCTTCCCCCGTATTCTCTTCACCAATGGCAAGCAAACCACCGACACGAACACGCCTGGGCTCCACGAGACCTACGCTAGTTTCGGAAACTGGACGAATCAGTTTGGGAAATTGGAGGGGGGTGCGGCGATCATTATCGGCTCG
>JBGOTY010000173.1:0-7434 GCA_041476745.1 Verrucomicrobiia bacterium
CGGCATCCTCCATCAGCTATGCGCCATACGGTGATTCAGTTTTTGTCGTCAAAGAGAAGCGGGGACCGGACGGCCAGCCGGGCGCGGAAGCGCAGCAGCAGTTTGTAAAGACCGGCCCGAGCCGCGGCGATCAAGTCTCGATTGTTTCCGGCATCAAGGAAGGCGACGAGGTGGTGAGCTCTGGTGTCTTCAAATTGCGCAGCGGCCTCGCGGTGCAGGTAAACAACAGTGTTCAGCCGGACAACGAAGCCAACCCGACCCCGCCCAATCGGTAAGCCGCGCCATCGGAAGCGAGACCATGAAACTTACCGACTTCTTCATCCGCCGGCCGGTCGTTGCGACGGTCGTCAACCTGATCATCCTGCTCGCGGGCTTCCAGGCGATCCGCTCGCTGAATGTGCGGCAGTATCCGCGCAGCGACATCGCTGTGGTGACGGTGACGACAACCTATGTTGGCGCGAACGCCGATCTGGTGCGCGGATTCATCACGACGCCGCTCGAACGAGTGATCGCGAGCGCCGACGGCATTGATTACCTCGAATCGCAGAGCGCGCAGGGCGTGAGCACCATCACGGTGCACCTGAAGCTCAATTACGACAACAATGCCGCGCTGACGCAGATCCAGTCAAAGGTTGCCCAGGTGCGCAATGATCTGCCTCCGGAAGCCGAGTCGCCGATCATCGACCTCACCACCAGCGACAGTCAATTTGCGGCGGCGTATTTGAGCTTCTATTCCAAGGATCTCGACCAGAATCAAATCACCGACTATCTGACGCGGGTTGTCCAACCGAAGTTGACGGCCGTCAGCGGCGTCCAGCGGGCGGATATCCTTGGCGCCCGCACGTTCGCGATGCGGATTTGGCTCAAGCCGGATCGTCTGGCCGCGCTGAATATTTCGCCGTCGCAGGTTCGCGGCGCGCTGGCGGCCAACAATTATCTCTCCGCGGTCGGCGCCACCAAAGGCTCGATGATCTCGGTGAACCTGACGGCGAACACCGACCTTCGCACGCCGGAGGAATTTCGCGAACTCGTCATCCGCGAGCAAAACGGCGCCATCGTTCGCTTGAAGGACGTCGCCGATGTCGAACTTGGCGCGGAGTCTTACGATGAAGACGTTCGGTTCTCCGGTGAGAAAGCGACGTTCATGGGTATCTGGGTGCTGCCGACCGCCAACTCGCTTGATGTGATCAAAGCCGTACGGGCCGAGCTTCCCCAAATCGAACGGCAGTTGCCCGTCGGCATGAAAGTCGGCGTCCCATACGATTCGACGAAATACATTAGCGACGCGCTTCACGAGGTGACCCATACGCTGCTGGAGACGCTGGTCATCGTCATCATCGTCATCTTTCTCTTTCTCGGCTCGTTTCGTTCCGTGCTTATTCCGGTGGTTGCCATCCCCATTTCACTCATCGGCGCGGCCTTCTTGATGCTGGCGTTCGGGTTCACGCTGAACCTTCTGACGTTGCTGGCGATTGTACTCTCGGTCGGTTTGGTCGTGGATGACGCGATTGTCGTCGTCGAAAACGTCGAGCGGCATTTGCACGAAGGATTGAAGCCGTACGATGCCGCCATCCAGGGTGCGCGGGAATTGTTCAGCCCCATCATTGCCATGACGATCACGCTGGCGGCGGTGTACGCCCCGATTGGATTTCAGGGCGGACTCACGGGGGCGCTGTTTCGCGAATTTGCCCTGACGCTCGCGGGCGCCGTGATCGTTTCCGGGTTTGTCGCCCTGACCTTGTCTCCCATGATGTCGTCGAAACTCCTGCGCGCGGGCGGTTCTCATCGTGGATTCGCGGGAATGATCAATCGGCATTTTGGCATTCTACGGCGGAAGTATGTCCAGATCCTCACCAACACGCTCCAATGGCGCCCGGTGATGCTGACGCTGGCATTGATCATCATTCTCCTGATGTTGCCATTTTTCTTGTTCTCAGAACACGAGTTGGCGCCGAAAGAGGATCAGGGCGTGGTGTTCGGGATTGTCCAGGCAGCGCCGAATTCCACTGTCGACCAGACGACGCGTTACACCGAAAAAGTGAACGACGTGTTCGAATCGATGCCGGAGACCGAGCACACCTTCCAGCTAACCACTCCGTCAGGCGGTTTTTCGGGCATGGTGACCAAACCCTGGAGCGAAAGGAAACGCTCCACCGAGCAGATACTCGGCGAGGTCTTCGGAAGGGTGAGCACTATTCCCGGTGTTCGCGTGATCGCCACGACTCCCGCGCCGCTACCCGGCGGCGGACAGTTCCCTGTCGAATTCGTCATCGCGTCCACAGCTGAGCCGCGGGAACTCATCGACTTCGCCAATCAACTGGTTTTGAGGGCCCTCCAGAGCGGTGTTTTCGTGTTTGCGGATACCGACCTGAAATTCGACCAGCCGCAAACGGAGGTCGTCTTTGACCGAGACAAGGTTGCCTCGCTGGGATTGAACCTGCAGCAGGTTGGACTCGATCTCGGCACGATGTTGGGGGGCAACTTCGTCAATCGCTTCAACATTCAAGGCCGCAGCTACAAGGTCATTCCACAGGTGACGCGCGTGCAACGCCTGAATGCCGAGCAGTTGAAAGATTACTACGTCAGCGGCCCCAATGGAAAGCTGGTGCAACTTTCGACTTTTGCGACCCTGAAGCAAACGACGGAACCGAGGGCGATCTATCGGTTCCAGCAATTGAACTCCGTCAAGATCCAAGGGGCCATCCGCCCGGGCGCGACGCTGGACCAGGCGCTGAAGGTGCTCGAACAGGAAGCCGCGAAGATTCTACCCCGGGGGTACACCATCGATTATGCCGGGGAAGCGCGACAACTGCGTGTGGAAGGGAACAACCTGAACACGACCCTGATACTTTCCTTCATCCTCATCTACCTGGTGCTGGCAGCGCAGTTCGAGAGCTTCCGCGATCCGTTCATCATTCTGCTCGGCTCCGTGCCGCTGGCGCTCTCGGGCTCGTTGCTGTTCAGCTTCCTCGGATTCACGACGCTGAACATCTATAGCCAGATCGGGTTGATCACCCTGGTGGGACTGGTTTCCAAGAACGGAATCCTCATCGTGGAATTTGCCAACACGTTGCAAGAGTCGGGTAAGACCAAACTCAACGCGGTCATCGAAGCCGCGGGAACGCGTTTGCGTCCCATCCTGATGACGTCCGTGGCAACGGTTGCCGGTCACTTTCCCCTCGTGTTGGCCCGGGGACCTGGCGCCGGTTCCCGAAACAGCATCGGCATTGTCCTCGTCAGCGGGATGATGATCGGGACCATGTTCACATTGTTTGTTGTGCCTTCCATCTACATGCTCCTGGCGCGCGACCGTGGGTTGCACCCGCAGGTCGCCGAAGTGGAAGAGCCGGAACTCGAGGGCATCGCCGAGGCCACCTCCCTTCGTCGGGACATTCTACTTGCCGAGGGAGACTAGCGCGGTTGGACCCGGCCGCTGTCTGGATGTATTCGCCGGTTTTTTCGCGCGGAGCCCGGAATTTGAATTGACTCGCGTGCGGGGCTGCGCCATTGTAGCCCAACGGTTTCTACCAAGGAGGGGGCCGTGATCAAGTTTCGTTGCCTGAATTGTGGCCAAAAATTGGCCGTGTCTGACGATGGCATTAATGCCGTCATCTCCTGCACGAACTGCCGGGAGTCTATCGTCGTCCCCCCCTATTCCATATCGGACTTCTTTTCCGCGGAACCGCTCCATCATCCCGACGCGTCCAGCGGTAGTGGCCTCGAGCTAATTCGGCCCAACCACGAGCGCGTCGAAGGCGTCCCGGCAACCATGCGGGCGGCGTTGATTCCACAACTCGCGCGGATGATGATGAACCGGCTCGTGCAGGCGCTCTTCGCGCAGCGCGAAAGCCTGATCGACACGCAGGCCAAAGCGACCCGGCGCATGGTTGAGTTGGAAGAGAGAATTGCCCGGGCCCAGACGAATGTGGAGGGGAAGATCGCCGCCTATGAGGGTCGCATTGGGGAATTGGAAAGCCAGTTGGCGGCGAAAGAAGAGGAAAACCGCGAACTCATGCGGGCGAATTTCCAACTCGCGAAGAAAGCGCTCGAAATCGAAAGCAGTTCGCGTCCCGGTCGCGTGAACTTACGCGAGGCTGGGTTTTTGTTGCGCGCGTAGCGCCTGTTCGTAGCACTGCAACGCTTCGCCGTAGCGTTCCAACCGGTTGAACACCCCGCCCTTGTTCAAGTAGGCCATCGTCATCGAGTTGTCCAATGCGATCGCCCGGTCGTAGCAGTCGATGGCCCCGTCAAGGTTCCCGAGCCGCTCCAGCGCCATGCCTTTCTTGACGAACGCCTCGGCAATGGTCGAGTCCAGCGCAATCACTTCGTCGAAGCAGGCGAGCGCGGTGTCGGCCTGCTGGAGGTTGAGTAACGCCTGCCCTTTTCCCAGGAGCAACGCAATGCGGGCGTCGCGCTCCGCTTTTTCGGTCTTGGCACGCGTGACGGCCGCATCCAGTTCAGGGGTTTCGGCGTGCGCCTCAGTCGTCGCCGATGGCGCCTCGGCCGGTTTCTTCAACTCCGGCTCCTCGACGTCGGGCATTGGCTCCGCGGCTCCTTCCAGTTCGTTGATGCGCTTCTCGAGCCGCTCGATCGTGTTGACGAAACGCGCGGTGGACTGCTCGACGCGGTTGACGGCAACCACATGCGTGTCGCCGGCGGCGAGAGCGGCGGGCGTGAAACCAGGGCCAAGCGCCTGGCCCGTGAACTGCGCGATCAGGGTCTCGGTGCGGCGGTTCATGATCCGCAGCAGGAACACCACGAAGAAGAGCATTCCCAAGAATCCAAGGCTCGCAAAGATGCCGACCGTAATGAGGGTGGAACGTTGCGAAAGCCGTACGGTCTCCATCTCGTGTTCACGCTGCGCCGTGACGGATTGTTCAATGCGATTCAGACGCGCTTCGACCTCTTCGCCGTTGCGTTTCGCGGAGGCTTCGGCCTCCTGGCGGGCCTGTTCCACCGCGCGCGCGGCGGCGGCGGCGTCCTGCCGGGCCTGCTCGATGCCCACGAGCATGGAGCGCTGCTGCTCCTGGAGTTGTTGGTAAGACTGAACGACGTGCTGGGCCCATTCGGCACTACCTTCGGACGGCAGGTCCTTTCCCGCAGGTGGGGAATTGGTTTCCCCCGCCACGGCCAGGCAGAGCGCCACGAAGAAAACGGCCATCGCCGAAAAGATTCTCGGCCCTTTACAAATTCTTCCCATAATTCAAGTTACCCCCGCCGCGCAACGTAGAAGACCCAGCCTTGGAATTCAATCCGAAAATCTGCCCCGACCGTGCTTTTTGACGGAATTCTGGAAATTGACCGATGGGGGTCGCCGGGAGCCGGCGAAGGCCCCGCCGTTGACAGACGACGGGCGCAAACTTATAGTCGGCCCGTCGTTTTTCTCGACAAGGGGGATGACCGACCAGTGCCTGAGATTGCTTACGTCAACGGAGAGTTTTTGCCTCTCGAACGCGCCACCGTCCGCGTGGAGGACCGTGGTTTTCAGTTCGCGGACGGGGTCTACGAAGTCGTGCGCACGTACGGCGGCAAACCCTTTGCGACGGACGAGCATCTGGCGCGACTTTTTCGCAGCCTCACAGCCATCGAACTCAAGGTCTCACTCACGACCGAACAGTTGAATTCGATCATCCAAGAGGGCGTGCAACGCTCCAGTTTTGCCGAGGCGGTTGTTTATCTGCAAATCACCCGGGGCTGCGCGCCGCGCCACCGGGGAATGCCGAAGGATGCCAAGCCAACGATTGTGATGACGGTGCGCGAGCTGCCGGTGCACGCGACGAAATTGCCGGCGAACGGCATGGTCGTCATCACCCTGCCGGAATTTCGCTGGGCGCGCTGCGACGTCAAGAGCATTGCCCTGCTGCCCAGCGTGCTGGCTTATCAGGCGGCGAAGAAAGCGGGCGCGAGCGACGCGATTTTTGTCCAGGAAGATGAAACCGTGAATGAAGCGACGGCGGGTAATGTGTTCCTGGTCAGGCAGGGGCGGTTACGTACGCCGCCGAAGAGTACGCATATCCTGGCTGGCGTCACGCGCGACAAACTTCTCGAAGCGGCGCGCGCGGCGGGGATTGAAACCGCGGAGGAGCGGATCACGCGGTCTGATCTCTACGCGGCGGAGGAAATATTCCTGACCAGCACGACGTCCGAGGTGGCGCCGGTTGTGGCGGTCGATGGAAAGCAGATCGGGACGGGGAAACCGGGGCCGGTATCAGCAAAGATCTACGAACAGTTCACGCGGATGTTTATTCGGGCGTGACGGTTAGTCAACCGGGTCGGGTAGCTTGTCGAGCAGGTAGTTGATCGCGGGAATGGTCCGCGTTTTCTTCTCGCCAGACTTGTCATCCGCCACGGGCGCGATGAAGACGTAATCCATCAAGGTCTTCGCCGCATGGGTGGTGTTGATGTTGACGGGGACCTCCACACCCGCCGCGTGTTCGTCGTCACGGCGCGTTGTATCGTAGGTGGTGCAGAGGTTGCCAATCTGGTGATAAAGTTTCTTCACGCGCAGGTCGCGCTCCTGGTTTGCCAACACGACGACGCGGCGGCGCGTCTTGAGGTCATCGAGCGCATTGGCAGCCTTGATACGGGATTCGTAGTCGGTTTGGATGACCCGTCCTTGGACCTGGCGGAACGCCTCAATGAGAATGGAGAAAACGGAGTCCTGATTTCGCAGTTCTGAGACGACATCGGTGGGGTTGTTTTGCGTTACCGGCTGGGTCGCAGCCTCAACCTTGGTTTCCGCCGAGAAAGAGCACGGACAGATTAGTACCGATAGCGTTAGCCATAGCGCCAAACCCTTGTGTTTCATAGCGCGTAGGGTAAAAGCGCATTGTGTGCCAGCCCCAGCCTGTGAGCCGCCAAAAGAGTAGGCTGGAGTGGATGCGCGGTCTTGAAATCCTTCTTGTCCAGCCGTTTTGCTCGGTGGTTGACAACCGAGTTACGCCTGCTATGATGCGCGTTCCCTAAATGGGGACTCACACATGAAACGGACATATCAGCCGTCCAAGATTCGGCGGCAACGAAGATTCGGGTTTTTGAAGCGGACACGCACGAAACGTGGCCGCGCGACATTGAGTCGGCGTCGCCGCAAGGGGCGCAAGCGCCTTTCTGTGTAGGTCGAGACCGTTTCGGTGGCGAGGCGGAGGCCGTTTTGCAGGGAAGCAGCACATTGCCCAAAAGCGAGCGACTCCAGCGCGGCTACCAATTTCGGGGCGCGTATGAACACGGTCGCAAGTTCGTTGGCCGGTTTGTCGTGCTCTATACGGTGGACGATCCACCGGCAGGTCGCGCGCTGGGGGTGGTCACGAGCCGCAAAATCGGCGGCGCGGTCATCCGCAATCGCGCGCGGCGGCTTCTGCGCGAGGCGTATCGACTGAACAAACAGAAACTCAAAACCAATTTACAGATTGTCATGGTTGCCCGCAGTGCCATCAA
>JBGOTY010000174.1:0-7390 GCA_041476745.1 Verrucomicrobiia bacterium
CCATGCCGATGGTCTTCACGTCCTGTGGCGTCACGTAACCGCGGCCCTGGAGAAAGGCGTACGCCTTCGCGGCGATGGCCAGGTAAATCGTGGCGCGCGGTGAGGCCCCATACTGGATAAGGCCGGCGACATCGATATTGTAGGACTTGGGGTCGCGCGTGGCGAACACAAGATCGACGATGTAATTTTTGATCTTCTCGTCCATATAAATGGAATCGACCACCTTGCGCGCCCGTAAGATCTGCTCCGGCGTGACGACTGCCTGCGTGACGATGTGTTTGCCCGTCTCGGCCATGCGATCCATGATCTCGCGCTCTTCCTGTTTGCTCGGATAGTCGATCGATAGTTTGAGCATGAAGCGATCAACCTGCGCTTCCGGCAGCGGATACGTGCCTTCCTGTTCAATCGGGTTCTGCGTGGCAAGCACCAGGAACGGGACGGGCAGCTTGAACGTCTGGTCGCCGATGGTGACCTGGCGTTCCTGCATCGCTTCGAGCAACGCACTCTGCACTTTCGCGGGTGCGCGATTGATTTCGTCGGCGAGAATCAGGTTGGCGAACACCGGACCTTTCTTGATCCGGAACTCGCCGTCCTTGGGGTTGTAAATCAGCGTGCCGATTACGTCGGCGGGCAGCAGGTCGGGCGTGAACTGGATGCGATGGAACGTCGTCTGGATTGCCGCAGACA
The DNA here is from genome assembly GCA_041476745.1 of Verrucomicrobiia bacterium. Taxonomy (GTDB): domain Bacteria; phylum Verrucomicrobiota; class Verrucomicrobiia; order Palsa-1439; family Palsa-1439; genus Palsa-1439. The sequence goes on from JBGOTY010000174.1 coordinate 688, forward strand.
GCGTTTTCACCGACAACGTCTTCGCCAGGCCCGGCACGCCTTCCAGCAAGACATGCCCGTCCGCCAGCAACCCGATCAATAACCGCTCGATGAGGTATTTTTGACCGACGATGACCTTGCCGATCTCGCCGATAAGCACCCTTACAAATTCGCTTTCGCGTTTAACCTGTTCGTTAATGGCGCCGATTCCTTGTTCCATTATTCCTTCCTCTTGAGGTTCACAGCCCAGAAGCTGACTTTTTTGACAGGGGCCGTGGCGACTACGTTCAATTCTAGCAGACGGGTCAAGTCTCTGAAGGAACGCTGGTTATGGCCTCGCCAAAGTGTCGGCGCTGGAAGAACAGGGCCACGTTGACCAGAGCGATCAACACCGGTACTTCCACCAGTGGGCCGATAACAGCGGCGAAGGCGACACCGGAGTTAATGCCGAATACCGCCACCGACACGGCGATCGCCAGTTCAAAGTTGTTACTGGCGGCGGTGAAGGCGAGCGTCGCGGTTTTGGAGTAATCGGCCCCAACTTTGCGTCCCAACCAGAAGCTCACGAGGAACATCGCCACAAAATAAATGAGCAATGGCACGGCGATGCGGAGCACGTCCATCGGGAGGCGCACGATACGGTCGCCTTTGAGGCTGAACATCACCAGGATCGTGAACAGTAACGCGATGAGCGTAATCGGGCTGATTCGGGGGATGAAGGATTTCTCGTACCACTCGCGACCTTTGGTTCTCAGGCCGATAAGACGACTAATCATGCCAGCAATGAACGGAATCCCGAGATAGACGAACACGCTACGAGCGATCTGCGCCATGCTCACGTCCACCACGTTGCCGTGCAGGCCGAACAACGGCGGCAGTTTCGTTACGAAGACCCAGGCAAAGAGACTATAGAATAAGACCTGGAACACACTATTGAGCGCCACGAGTCCGGCACAGTATTCGGTGTCGCCTTTGGCGAGTTCATTCCAGACGATTACCATGGCAATGCACCGGGCCAGCCCGATCATTATCAAACCGACCATGTACTCCGGGTAGTTGCGCAAAAAGAGAATCGCCAGCGCGAACATGAGCACCGGGCCAATCACCCAGTTCTGCAGCAGTGACAATCCGAGCACCTTCCAGTTGCGGAACACTTCACCGAGTTCCTCATATTTCACCTTGGCCAGCGGCGGGTACATCATCAGGATCAACCCGATGGCGATGGGGACGTTGGTTGTGCCAACTTGAAACCGGTTGATGAATCCCTCCACGCCGGGGATGAAATGCCCCGCGCCGACCCCGATACCCATGGCTAGAAAGATCCACAAGGTCAGGTACCGATCGAGAAAGGAAAGTTTGCGGGTGATGAATTCGCTCATGCGCTCAGTCTACTGGCAGCTTACGGGTTTCATTTTGCGCGCCCGCTCCCGGTCGCGCTGGAGAAACTCGATGTCGGCAAAACAGTTTTTCACGCAGCGGACCAGTGTCCGATGCATGCGATCGCGCGCGGGGGCGAGCGAATACATCGCCCATTTGCCGCATTTGCGCATCTCGACCAAACCGGAGCGGCGCAAGTAGGCCAGATGCCGGGAGATTTTTGGTTGCGGCACTCGCAGCAGTTGCTGAAATTCACACACGCAACAATTCCGCTGCGCCAACAGATTCAGAATGCGCAGCCGCGTCTCATCCGACAAGGCCTTGAAAAGTTGATTGGGTTTATCCATTTGGCTTCCGCGCTTTGATTTCGAGGCTCGTGACGTAGTCGCCGGGCTTCGCGTCGGCCGGCAACTCCTTGGCGATTTGCGCGTAAAGCGGGTCTTGGAAATCCGCCAGCGCATTCATGTAGTCCGTCTTGCGTGTCAATTCGATGTTCACTAAACCCGCCGCCTGCGCCATCTGCTTGGTTTCTGTCACGAGCACCGCGCCGGCAATACAACCGACCAACGCTTCCACTGACGCGCGGACTACCGCCGGCAAGGGTTTCTGCAAGGCTAAATCGGAAACCGCCACGCGTCCCCCGGGCTTCAACACGCGCGCGATCTCGCGCCAGACTTGCGGCTTGTCCGGCGACAGATTGATGACGCAATTCGAAATCACCACGTCCACGCTCGCATCGGCGACCGGTAGGTGTTCGATCTCGCCGAGACGAAATTCCGCGTTGTCGAGTCCTGTCTGTTCCCGGTACGTCACGAGATTGCGCCGCGCTTTGGCCAGCATGTCCGCCGTCATGTCCACGCCGAGGCTGCGCCCGGTTGCGCCGACTTTGCGGCCGGCAATGAACACATCGAACCCGCCGCCGCTGCCGAGGTCGAGCACGACTTCACCCGGTTGCAGCGACGCGATGGCGGTTGGATTACCACACGACAAACCCATGTTCGCGCCCTCCGGCAGCGCGGCGAGTTCAGCGGCGTCGTAGCCGACTTCCTGCGCGACCTGATTCGGATCGCAACACCCGTTGGTGCCGCAGCACGTGCCGCCCCCGCGCGCAATCGCGCCGTACCCTTCGCGGACTTTCTCGCGGACAGCTTCAGCATCTTGAATGACCGGTATCTTACTCATGGCTTTCCTTCTCTGGTTTGATTGTGGCAACGAACAGTCGCAAACGATTCTGGATTTCATCGCGCACGCGGCGAAAGACTTTCATCTTTTCGTCTTCGCTTCCCGGCGCGTGCGCCGGATCGTCAAAGCTCCAATGCAACTGCTCTTTCGCACCGGGAAAATTCGGGCACGCTTCCCTGGCGTTATCGCAAACCGTGATGACGTAGTCGAAGGGCTGCCCGACGAACTCATCGAGCGACTTCGACCGGTGCCGGGAAATGTCTTCACTCAATTCGGCCATGGCCCTTATCGCGAGTGGATGGACGTAACCCGCCGGCTTCGAGCCCGCACTGAAGACCTCATATCGGCCATTGCCGAGCTTCCGCAGAATTCCCTCTGCCATGTGACTGCGACACGAGTTACCGGTGCACAAAAACAACACACGCTTTTGCCCGTCCATGGTAAATATCATATTCGCTTACACGCATATGTCAAGGCTTGGAAAATGATCATGGTTTCGTCATTTCGGCTATGCCTTGAAGCAGGTGCGCCCGGGGATGCAGGCGCGGAGGTGCGCGGGTTTGTCGTCGGCGCCGATCTCACTCAACGTACAATTGCACCAGTAGAAGGCGTCCGCGCCGGGTTCGGTTGGCTCGGTCAGCGCTTCGGCTTCGTGCTCGGGGACAAACATTTTCTTCGTGCGAAGATATTTGCAAAGGGGCGTGTTCATGGTTCACCCGACAAGTTGTTTGAGGGTTCGGCGAATCAGCGCCTGGGCGATGGGCATCTTGTAGCCGTTGTGCTCCCGCGGATCGGCTTCCTTCAAGATGATTTCAGACGCGCGCGTCGCGACGCCATCGTCCAGCTCCTTGCCTTCGAGAAAGTCGTGTGCAGCCTGGACCTGCCAGGGAATCGGAGCCACCGCGCCGAGCACGACGCGCACTTTGCTCAATTTCGTTCCCTCGACTTTCGCGGCGGCGGCGCAACTAACCAGGGCCCAGTCAAAGCTCGCCTTCTCGCTGACCTGTTGGTACGCGCTTCGACGGCCCCCGTTGGGGATTTGCACACGGAGAATCAGATCGGTTCCCGTCAGGGAGTTGTGCACTTCAGGATTCTCCCAGGCTTTCGCGTACAGGTCGGCGATGGAGAGCGCAACTTCTTCTTTACCGCGGCGGACGATCGCCTTGGCGTCAAGCGCGGCCAACGCGATGGCGAGATTGGACACAACCGGACTGATGCAAGGGTTGCCTGAAAACAGGCTGTGGTATTTGTTCTCCCCATCGTGCGCGTAACAGGTATCACCGCCTTTCTTCAAACAGTGGATGTCGCGATGCCGGTAATACCAGCAGCGTGAGTGCTGTGCGAGATTGCCACCGATCGTGGCGACGTTACGAATCTGCGGCGAACCGACCTCTGCGGCGGCCTGCTGCAAGCCGGGAAAAACGCGCTTCAATTCCGCGTGCTGCTCGATTTCCGAAATGGTGACGTTCGTGCCAATCGTCCAGGATTCCTTGCCGGGCGTAATCTCACGGGTGACAGGCAGGTCCTTGACGTTCACCAGCAACCGCGGGCTGGCGATGTAGTCCTTCATTTCACCAAGGATGTCGATTCCGCCCGCCAGGAAGCGGCCCTGGTCGGCGGCCAGCGAGACGGCGCTATCGACGGTATGTGGGGTGACGTATTGGAAGGATTTCATGCTGTCGAGCCAACTTTCCCGACCTTGCCCAACGCGGCGAGCACTCGCGCCGGGGTAATCGGCAGACTGCTGACGCGAACGCCGAGCGCGTTGGCGACGGCGTTCGCAATGGCACCAGCGGTCGGGATGGTGGCGGGTTCACCGACGCCGATCACGCCGCGCTCGGGCATGTCCATCAAGATGACCTGGATCTCCGGGACATCCGCGAAATTGGGTACCTTGTAGGTCTCAAAATTGGGGTTCAACACGAGACCTGTGGCAGAGTCCATCATGCGTTCTTCGTACAGCGCATAGCCCAGACCCATGATAATGCCGCCATTGATCTGCGTCTCGCACGTGAGCCTGTCAACGACCAGTCCGCAATCCTGCACGCACAAGATTTTGCCGACTTTCACGAAGCCGGTTTCGGTGTCCACCTCGACCTCGGCGAATTGAACGCCGCCCACGCCGCTCGACGAAAGCCCTTCCTGCCACTGGCCATGCGACGTAAGAGGATTGACACCGAGTTTTCGGCAGGCTGCCAACCAATTTGACCCGCGCGCGTCAGCCACGCCTGTCTTCTTCTGCAAATCCTGGAGCGCATTCGTGCAGGCGTCGAAGATGGCGGGGCAAACGGACGCCGCGGTCGTGCTGCCGCCGCTGCCGCCCGATGGCGGAAACCGCGTGTCGCCAATCCTGGCAGTGATTTGTTCCGGCTTGAGTCCAAAAACTTCCGCCGCCACGACGGCCACGAGCGTGCGTGTTCCCGTCCCCAGATCCTGGGTGCCGCAGCGGACCTCCACGCTGCCGTCGGAGTTGATCTGCACATCGGCCTGCGTGCCCCGTCCGCCACCGCCCCAGGTCGCCCCCGCGCAGCCGACGCCCACCTTGATCGGCCCCGGTGAGGAACCCGGCGGCTTGTATTTTTGTTTCCAGCCGAAGCGCTCGGCACCGATGGCATATTCACGCTGGCGAATCTTGTTCGGGTCATTCTTTAAGCGCAGTTCCACCGGATCCATCTTCAACTTCACCGCGAGTTCGTCGACGATTGATTCCATGCCAAATGAGGCGATGGGATGGCCGGGTGCGCGGAACGCGCGGGCCTCGCCGGCGTTGACCGCGACCGAAGATTGTTTCACGCGGATATTGGGAACCACATAGATGTAAGGCGCCGGAAAGCCAGCGCCGCCGCCACCGCCCGCTGAGGACGCGCCAGCGCCGATACCGGCGGTACCGAAAGAATTCATCTCAAACGCCACCATCTTGCCGTCGGCATCCGCGCCCAGTTTGATTTGTTGGAAGGACGACGGACGATTGCCGACCGCCAGCGACTGATCGAAGCGGGTTAACATGATTTTTACCGGCGCACCGGCCGCCTTGGAGAGCCGTCCTGCCAGCCCGCCCTCCGCACCCGGGCCAAATTTCGCCCCGAAACCGCCACCCATGTAATCGGTGATGACCCGGACCTTTTCATGAGGCACTTCGAGATAGTCGGCCAAGCCGTCGCGGACGCTGAAGATGCCCTGGGTCGAAGCCCAGCAGGTGACACCGTCGTAAGTCACGGAAACCGTGTTGCCGTGGGTTTCGAGTGGTTGGTGAAGTTGCGTCGGCGTGGTAAAGAAACCTTCGACGACGGCCGCTGCCGCGGCGAACGCTTTGTCGACATCACCCTTCTCACGGACATTCGGTTCCGTAAGATTGGCCGCATCAGGCCAGACCCGCGGCGAATTCGGGTTCTTGGCAATTTCTTCCTTCACCACGAACGGCAGTGGCGTGGCTTCGACTTCAATTGCGAGCAGCGCGTCGAGGCACGCCTGTCTCGAAGTGCCCGCGACCGCTGCCAATTCTTCGCCGTAGAAGCGGATGGTCCGCTCACCATCGCGCTCGACAACAGCGGCCTTGATTCCGGGAATCTGTTTCGCCTTTTCAATGTTGACGCGCGTCACCTTTGCGGCGGGCCAATGCGACCGGTAAATCATGCCATAAAGCCAGCCCTCGGGCTGGACGTCAGAACTGTACTTGGCCGCACCGGTGACCTTTGCTGGGCCATCGACACGTGGTGTATCCTGCCCGACCACGTCGCGTTTTGCCGGCCAACTAAGCATGACGGATGACCTCGACTGTGTCCGCGACCTTCACGCCGGCAACTTTCAGCGTGGCGGTGAGCATGCGCGCCTGTGTACCGCAACGGCAGAGATTGCCCGAACAAGCGGTGCGCACTTCGTCCGCAGTGGGGTGAGGGTTCTTCTTCAGTAGCGCCGTCACGGTCATCACGAAGCCGGGCGTGCAGTAGCCGCACATTGATGCGTCGCCTTCGACGAACGCCTTTTGCACGGTTGTGAGTTTTCCATCGGTTGCCAGACCCTCGACGGTCGTAATCGCGTGACCCTGCGCTTCGACGGCGAGTTTCATGCACGAATACACCGGTGTTCCGTCCAGCAATACGGTGCAGGCGCCACAGGCGGCGCGGTCGCAGACTTCCTTCGCGCCGGTGAGGCTGGTGTGATTGCG
>JBGOTY010000175.1:0-7374 GCA_041476745.1 Verrucomicrobiia bacterium
AGATCGCCTTTGCCGGCGGCTCGGAGGGCGGCGGCCAGTTGCCGCCACCGAGAGCGCCCTCCACGGGCACGGAAGTGAACAGCACCTTGCCGTGAATGCCCGCAATCTGCTGGTAGCGGCCATCGGACACGGGAAACCCTACGATACGCGACGCGATGCCCTCGAAATCAATCTCCACAGGCGGTCGTTTCTTTGCTTCCGATTTGCCCTTCGCCTCGTCCTTCTTTTCTTCCGCCGGTTTCGGCACGGGAACAAACGGCGACGGAATGTCCTGACGTAGCGTGACCAGATACGGCTTCACGCCGCGCGGAAAGCCGAGGTCGAAGTGGAGATTGTCATACACGGGATCGAATTCACGGTAGGACAGGAAGTACAGAAACTTGCCGTCGGGATCAAACGAAGGCGAAACATCCTGCAGCACGGGCTGTGTAACCGGGTGCACCTTCCCCGTCTTGGCCTCACAGATGCGGATCGCCGACGTGTGCTGGCTCACGGCGCAACTGTACGCAATCCAGCGCCCGTCGAACGACCAGTCGAAGCCTGCGATCTGCGCCCACACGCTCTTATCCAACACGCGGCTCTTGTGCGACTTCAAATCCACAAGCATCAATTCGTTCCGGTGATTCGACAGCGCGACCTGATCGCCCTTCGGATTGACGCGCATGTCGATGACGCGGCCCAGATCAAGTCCCCCCAAGCGCATCGACTTCGATACTCCATCACTGCCGTGAATCTCCAGCGTCTCCTCGCCTTCCGCGTCACTGACCAGCACGATCCGCTTGCCGTCGTTCAACCAACGCGGCAGGCGATGGCGCACGGCATCCGCCTCGCCGTGTTGCAGAACCGGCCCGTCCCAATTGCCCATCGTGTAGCACTTGCCGCGTGCGCCCAGCGCGAGCAAGTGGCCCTGCGGATGTGGCTCGAAACTGTCCACGTACTTCGCCGCGTCCACAAACTTGCGTTGTCGCTGGGTACGCGGGCTGTCGTACTCAATCTCAATCTTGTTCGTCGCGCCCGTTGCCGGATCGAACACAAACAAATCGGCGCCCGCGTGGTACACGATGCGGCGTCCGTCGGTGGACGGGTTGCGCACGTAGAAATCCTCGTGACCGGTGTGCCGCCTCAGGTCCTTGCCGGTCCGCGTGCAGGAATAGAGATTGCCGACCGACTGGTGGTCGGACAGGAAATAAACGCGTGGGCCAACCCAGAGCGGACGCGAGAGATTGCCTTTGAGTTCGATGAGCCGTCGGAACTGACCTTTGCCCGTCGGGTCAATCCACAAATCGCCCGCCGTGCCGCCGCGATAACGTTTCCAGCGCGCGGGATCGGGCGCGTTGCGGCCGATGACGCACCCGCCGTCCGGGCCGAAGGAGATCGATTGTGCGGGGCCTGTCGGCAGCAACTCCGGCGCGCCGCCGTCCATGGCAATCGTCCACAAACGCGGCGGGCCACCGAATGCCTGCTGCGCGTTGCTGCTGAAAACAACCTTCCCATCGTTCGTCCAACCGACGACCAGCGTGTTCGCTCCCAGATACGTCAGCCTTCGGGCTTCGCCACCTTCGGCCGGCATCACGTACACTTCCAGGCTGCCTTCGTCGCGCCCGCTGAACGCAAGCCATTTGCCGTCGCTCGACACCGCAGGATGACTGGCCGAACCCAGGCCCGACGTGAGTCGCCTCGCGACCCCGCCGCCTGTGGAAACTGTCCAAAGATCGTCCTCGCTGACGAATACAACCGCGTCATCGTGAATTGTCGGGAACCGATAGTAGCCTTGCGTTTTCATGGAGTTGACCCCGAGTTATACGGAGACGCATTTCGTTGTGAAAGCACAAAGTCGTCTGCCTCGTTTTTCTGTAACCCACGGTCCTCCCCGAACGTGTTACCTGAGCTGACAGCCTGTCCCGAGCGCAGCCGAAATGTGGGCTCTCTGTAGGTTCCATTTTTTGGCACGGAAGGCTTGGTTTTGCGCGCTCGTGATCAAGGCGTGGCGTCTTGCAGCGGCCTTCGCGTCTTGATAGTGTGTTAATCGAGAATGGAGTAGCCATTATGAGCGCCGAGCACGATAAGTCGCACCGAGGGAACGCCAGTCAGTTCTTTGTTGCCGGAGAGCTTTGTCGTCGCGGCTATGCTGCCGTGGTTACGATGGGGAACACGCCAAACACCGACGTCTTGTGTAGCAATCGCGCGGGAACAAAATTCGTCCACATCCAAGTGAAGACATTCGTTCCCGGTTCTATGACGTGCAGCGTCGGGCGCAAGGCCGAGGTGGATTGTGGCCCGCACTTTTTTTGGGTTCTCGGAGGCATTCCTTTGCCGAGTTCCAGTGGGTCTTGCGAGTATTTCATCATTCCGGCGTCGGATATGGCGCGCAATGTTCGTGAGTTTCACGCACGATGGCTCAGTGGTGTCGGAAAAAACGGTCGGGTGCGCCGAGACAGTGCGGTGCGCGCTGTTGGCGTCGGATCGAAGTGTTATGCCTACTTTTGGAATGTCGCATCATATCATGATAGATGGGATTTTATTTCACAACAACTTGATGGCTAACAAATCGCTGCAGGCAACGCGGGATGGCGTCTCCAGATCCGCTTTCGTGGACGACGTCATTCGCCCCGCGTGCCTGAGCTTTGGACGTTGGGCAAAGCCCAGACAATGAACCCGACAAAATCGAATCATATCGAACAGGAGTATTCCGTCCGCTTCGTCATAAGGCCGCAGTACTCAGAGTTCTATCCACTCCGGGATGCTTGGTTCGTCGAGATGGCAGCCCATCGCGGTGTTTCAAGATCCAGCGAGTATCTTGACGGCAGGCTACGAGACGTCGTCAGGACTGAATTTCGTTCAGCCAAGCTTCTCGCCAAACCTCATGAGTGGGGTGCCGAGTATATTGTTTCTTTTACTCTCGGGGTTGCGAGCGGGATCGTGGCGAATGTAATATACGATTTGCTGAAGGAACAGGTGCCTCATTACGCAGAAATGTTGAAGAAGCTGTCATCACGTGGCTGTCGCGATATCCGGATTGACATAGAACTGGATCGTTTGAACGAGACCGTGAAGATTGATGTTATCGAACCAGGACGCGGCCCCGTTTCTGTGAGTCTATCAAGAATCACGAAAGCCATTGATGAGATTGACCCTCAGAAGGGCGCCCGCCGGCGACCTCGCACGTCGACAAAAAGAAAGAAAAAATAAGGGATCGCGGCCTGACTCTTGACATTGTGCGTCCGACGGGTCAACGCGTCGAGCATGGCGCGACCGATTCGAGTGGAATTTGCGGGAGCGCTCTATCATGTCATGCGTGCTTGGCAAGAATCGGCGCTGGACCGCCGCCGTTCGGTTCCGTCGTCCGAAAACTCGACCACAGGCGCAGCGGCAACAGACCCAGGGCGATCAGCAGGACCTGACTGGCGTCAAATACCATCAGCCATTTGAAGGCCGCGTCCATGAACCCGGAGGTTTTAACAATATGCAAGCAAGGTTTTCTTTGGATCCCCTAGAACTTGAGTTTCTAGGAACGCAGCGCGACTATGTTTTACTAGGATCTTTGCTTAGAGCGCATTCCGGCACAGTTGACTTGATCCCCTATTCCAATGAAGCAAGGCCGTACCTGCGTTTCGCTGTTAAGGCAGTGGTCATGGAAACTCCGGATCAGAAAACGAAGATTAGTATAGATGGCGAGACGGGTGTAATTCAGATCACTGGGGATGGTCGGTGGCTTGATGCTCTTGCTAATAATATTGAATCATTTGGACGTGAGGCAAAACAAGCTGACCATTCGCATGAGGAATACTTTGAAGGGCATTTTTATTTAGCTGCAGATTCTATACCGTGTGTTCTCTCACTAAGGGGGTCAAGGCTTGGCTCTTGATATTGTGCGTCCGACGGGTCCACACGTCGAGCATGGCACGACCGATTCGAGTAGGATTTACGGGAGCGGTCTATCATGTCATGCGTGCTTGGCAAGAATCGGCGCGGGGCTGCCATCGGACGGGTTTGTCGTCCGAAAACTCGTCCACAGGCGCAACGGCAACAGCCCCACCTGGCTGACCCGCCACCCAGTTTTTCCAAAAACGCGGTTTACCATGGCCGTTCTGGAGTACCCGATTTGCGCATGCTTGGCAAGAGCGGCGGGCTTTGACTTGCGCGCGGGCTTGTGGAAGGCAGTGTGGGGTGGTAAAATGCCTTCCAAGTCGCAATGCAAAACCGTCTTGTGAAATTCTTCGGCTCGCTGAAGCTGGCGGTCGTTGTGCTGTCTTTCCTGGCCGTTGGGATGGCCGTGGGCACGTTCCTTGAATCGCGTGAAAGCTCGCGGGTGGCGGCGCAAGTCGTTTATCGAAGCTGGTGGTTTAACGGGTTGCTGGCGCTGTTGGCTGTCAACATCGCCGCGGCGGCGCTCACGCGCTGGCCATGGAAGCGCAAGCACGTGGGGTTCGTTATCACACACACGGGACTCATCATCCTGCTCGGCGGATGCAGCGCGGCTTTTCACTACGGCACAGAAGGCATGCTGGAGCTGCATGAGGGCGAACCGCCAGCCAATGTCGTGCGAGTTGAGGACGAAGCGTTGACCATCGTCGTGCCCGAGACGGGCGTGCGGACGAAGGTGCCACTGCGCATCAAGCCAAACGGCGTGATCAGGCCCAAAGCGATCCAATCCTCGAAAGACCTGCAACTGACACTGGATGCCTTCCTGCCCAACTCGCTCGTGCTGCAACTGGTGGAAGAAGGTGGCACCGAACCCAACCCGGCACTGCAATTCCAATTGAAGAGCGAGATGGCCGGGCAGGACGTGACGGATTGGCTGCTCGCCGCTTCGCCGGAACGCAGTCACGCCAATATCGGTCCCGCCCAAATTGACTTTGTCGTGGCCCATGACGACGGAGAACTCCAGCGGTTAACGACCACGCCCGAGGCTGCGAAAAAAGCCGAACCGGAGTTGCAGATTACCATCGATGGCAAACCTTTCACGGTGACGGTCATCAGGAACATCGACAAACCTGTTGACCTCGGCGATTCTGGCGTGAGCGCGCGCATTGGCGGTTACTGGCCCGACTTTCGCCTGGACGAGAATCATAAACCGTCGACAGCTTCCGAGGAACCGAACAATCCCGCGGCCGTTGTGGTTCTCAGTCGCGGCGAGAACGAGGAGCGACAGTTTGTCTTCGCGTCGCCACAGATGGAACCGATCATCCGGACGACGCGCGGCGCGGGGATTGGCGCGCAGGTGCAACTGACGGTCGGGAGCGCGGCGCCGAAGCGCAGCGGCGTGATGACGGCAATCCTGGCGCCCAACGGGACACTGCACTACGCGGTCGCGGCGAAGGCGGGCTTCAAGTCGGGCGAGATGAAAGTAGGTGAGCCGGTCGCGACCGGTTGGATGGATTTTCAGTTTACGCCGGTGAAGTATGTGGCCCAAGCGGTTGTTTCAGAGCGTATCGAGCCGTCAGCGGTGGTGGATCCCGAAGGCAGCTCCCCGGCGTTGAAGGTGACGGCACACACGGGCGGACAGGAACAATCGGAATGGGTGCGGTTTGGTCAGCCCGCGGCGCTGGTGGTCGGCGGGAAAACCGTCCATGTGATCTACGGCTGGGACTCGATGCCCTTGCCGTTTACCGTCGATCTGGAGGATTTTGTCGTCGAGCGTGATGAAGGCAGCATGAACGTCGCGGGCTGGACCAGTAAAATCGTTTTCCACGACGACGTGCGCGGCCTGACACAGCGGGCATCGGTTTCGATGAATCACCCCGCCTGGTTCAACGGCTACAAGTTCTCACAAGCGTCATGGAACCCGAACGACTTGAAATACACGGTACTCCAGGTGAAGAAGGATCCGTCGTATGTCACTTATCTTACCTGGGTGGGGGCGGTGTTGATTGTCAGCGGCATTGCGCTGATGTTCTGGGGACGCCGTTGGCTGCAGAAAAAAGAAAAGGATGAAGGCGGAAAGATGAAAGGCAAAACGCGGAAGAAGGCCGAGATGGTGACAGCGTGAGGACGTTGACGACGATTTTGGTGATGTTCGCGCTGGCGACGGCGGCGTTCGCCGACGACCTCGATTTCACGACGCTGCGGTTCCTCGCAGTGCAGAAGGATGGGCGGAAAAAGCCGCTGGACACGGTCGCACTGGAGACGGTGGAGAAGTTGACCGGCAAAGCGGCGTTCACGGATCCCGAGAGCAGGCGCACCATGGAGCCGATGGATGTGTTGCTGTCGATGTGGCTGGAGACGCGCGATTGGAGCAAGGTGCCGGTGATCCTCGTCAATTACCACCCGCTGAAAGACCAACTCGGCCTGCCGGCGGACCAGAAGTATTTCACCTACAGCCAATTGGCGACGCCGAAATTTCAAGAGCTGATGAACCGCATCGAACAGAAAGAGAGCGGCAAACAGAAGGCCGATCTCACGCACGACGAGCGCGAGGCTTCGGTGGTGGAGCAACGGTTGCGAACACTCAGCGAGGCGGTCGGGCCCGAGTCGCTGGCGGTGGTGCCGCATCCGCGCGATGCGAAAGGCCCCTGGGTACCCGTCACGCAAGTTGCCAAGTACTATGGCGCGGACAAGGAGACCTTACTTCAGGACAACTTTAAAGCACTTGCGGCCGCCTACGTTCAGCGTGACCCCGGTGCCTTTACCGTAAGCTCAGGGCAACTGCGTTCGCTTCTGGTATCGTTGAGTCCCTCGGTTTACCCGGACTTCGCCAGCCTCCAACGCGAGGTGCATTACAATTCATTTCATCCGTTCCGCAAGGCGATGGTGCTCTATGCGATTGCGTTCGTGATTGTGCTTGCGACCTGGCGTGTGCGGAGCCCGGGGCCTTACTGGATTGGGTTCGCCGCGTTCGTGGCTGGAGTTGCGGTGCATGGCTACGCCTTCTATCTGCGCATTATGATTTCAGGGCGCGCCCCTGTGACCAATATGTACGAGTCCGTGGTGTGGGTGAGTTTCGGCGCGGCGTTGTTTGCGATGATTCTCGAGGCGATCTATCGGCAACGGTACTACATTGCGGGTGCGGTGCCGTTGTCGATCCTGTTGTTACTGCTGGCCGATCAGTTTCCGGCGGTGTTGGATCCCAGCCTGGGCCCACTGGTACCCGTGTTGCGAAACAACTGGCTGATCTGGGTGCACGTGCCGACGATCACGCTCGGCTATGCGGCGTTCGCCGTGGCAATGGGTGTGGGACACATCGCGTTGGGCTATTACATCTTTGCGCCGTTGGCAAGCCAGACGATCGCGAAAGTGGAGAACTTCGTGTACCGCGCGATGCAGATCGGTGTGCTGCTGCTGGCGGCGGGGACGATCCTCGGTGGTATCTGGGCGCATTATGCGTGGGGTCGGTTCTGGGGTTGGGATCCGAAGGAAACCTGGGCGCTGATTGCG
>JBGOTY010000176.1:0-7371 GCA_041476745.1 Verrucomicrobiia bacterium
CACCTACCGGCTCAATCCCTACGCCTACGAAATCCGCGTGGTGAAAATGATTGAGATCGATCCCGGCTACGTGGGCGTCGTCACGGCGCGTTCGGGCAAGCCCGCGCAGACGCAGCTCGCCGGCCCCGGTGAGCGCGGCGTGCAAAAAGTTGTCCTGCAGCCCGGCCTGTATCCGCTCAATCCCGAGGCGTTTTCCGTCGAGCGCATTGAGATCGGCTACAACCAAATCACCATGGCCCATGCGGGCAAATTACCCTTGTCGCAAACCTCGGGCCAGTTCGCCGGCAAGGAGAAACAGGCGGTGGCGATTGGCGCGGCGCTGCAACGAGCGCAGGTTCCCTCGGGTCAGTACGGTCTTCCCGTCCTGCCGGCGGTCACGTTCCCGTCAAGTGACGGGTTTGAGATCACCATCGATGTGACGTTGCTCTGGCAATTGCTGCCGGAGGACGCGCCGTCGGTTGTGGCGCGGTACGGCAACATCAAGCAGATCGAGGAGAACATCCTGATCCCCCAGATCAACTCCACGGCCCGCATCAAGGGGTCCACGTTCGGCGCGGTGGACTTCATCGTCGGCGACAAACGCGAGGAATTCCAGCGGGCGTTCCAGGAAACCATCGAGACGACACTGCAGGAGAAGAAATTGCAGGTGGACCTCGCGCTGGTGCAGGACACGCTGGTGCCCGATAACATTTCGGGACCGATCCAGGACGCGCGCATCGCCGCCGAGTGGAACATCACCAACGTGGAGAAGACGAAGACCGAGGCCAACAAGGCGGAACTCGATGAGAACGTCGGCAAGATTCGCCAGATCGAGCAGGTTGTCGAATACGAGACGCAGCGGCTGGAAGGCAACATCCACGCCGAGCAGGAAAAACAGGTGAACGAAACCGCCGCGCAGACGCGGTTGCTCGTCGCAGAATTGGCGCGGCAAACCGCCGCGATTCGCGCGGATATCAAACGCAAACTCGGCGGCGCCGAGGCGAAAGTGGTGGAGTTGAAGGGCAAAGCGGAAGGCGACGGCTACGCGTTGCAGGTGAAAGCGGTCGGCACGCCGGCGGACTACGCGTTCTACCAGTTCGCCCAGCAATTGCCCGATCAGGTGAAGCTCATGTTGATCTACGCCGGCACCGGCACATTGTGGACGGACCTGGACAAGGCGATGAAGATCGCGCCGCTCGGCGTGCTGCAGCAACTGCAACAAGGTCCGCCACCCGCCGGCAAATGAGGCCCGCGCTTATGCCCGCGAACTTCGACCACCGCATCTTCCACCGACGCCGCAAACTGTTCAAGGTCATCGGTCTCGTGCTCGTGCTGACGGGCGTGTTCGTGCTCCTGAATATGATGGGCGAATTGCCCGAGGAACCGCTCAAAGGCACCGGTGCGATCTTCGCGGGGACCGTGCTGATTCTGTTTGGGATCATTTTTCTGTACCAGGGCTACAAACTTCCACTCGAAGAAGCGCTGGAACTCATCCACGAACGCGGCCGCGGCGTCACCGAATCCGAAATCGTTCATGACATGCGCGTGGATCAACCCACCGCCGGCCGCATCCTCCGCGCTCTCATCGCCAAAGGCTTCCTCCGCCGCGCCACCGAGCAATCCAGCCATGCCGAGGAAGTCTTCGAACCGGTGAGGTAGCGATCTGGTTGGCTGCCGCCAGGCGTGGCCATCACCATCCGGTAGAAAAGCAGGATCCTTCTGGAATAAATTCCCCACCCGTGTCTCTTACCCTTGGGTTGCGGAGGGCGTGTGTTCACCAATAAATCCGTTGCCATGGGGGATCGATAGAATGAAAACCGCGGCGAAATCACTGCTTGTCTTGGCATGTTTCCTGTCTTGTTGTCTGGCGGCCGCTCTGGCCGCGACGAACACGATCCAAGTTTTCAACTTTAATTTTGGCGCGCTTCCGTCGACCCACATCGATCCGATCATCACGCTCGGCGACACGGTTACCTGGGTCTGGACGAATGGGTTTCACAGCACCACAGCGGCGCCGGGCCAGCTTGAAAGCTGGGATTCCGGCGTGCACAGCCCGCCATTTACCTTCAGCCATACGTTTAGCCAACTGGGTACTTTCAACTATTACTGCACAGTTCATGGTTTCAGTGCGGGCTGTCGAGGCGTTGGCGCGATGTCAGGAATTGTCACCGTGGTACTCACCGGCTCACCACCGTACCAGATTACCGGGATTACGACCGCAGGCAGTGATATTCTTGTCACCTGGGTAACCGGCGGGATTTGCCAGACCAATATCCTACAGCGAGCCACGGGCGCGCCTGACGGGAGCTACACCAACGATTTCACCGATATTTTCACCGTGCTTGGCACCACGGGCAATGCCACCAATTTTCTCGACGTCGGGGCGGCCACCAACTCCCCGTTTTGTTACTACCGCATGCGTGTGCCGTAAATCGACGGCGGGCTCGCGGGCGTCAAGCTTCAGAGCTCCGACGTGGGGCGGAAGGGCAGGCCGCGTTTGCCTTTGAAGAGTTTCTTAAGGCGGCGGTCGCTGGAGCTTTTCTTGCGGCGGATTATTGCCGGTGCGACACGGTTTCCAGCCTGGCGACGAGCCTTGCGTCCGGCCAGCCAATCCTCCCACGAAATGGGCTTGTCAGCGGGAATCGAAGGGATTTTTCGCTTTAAGTTCACGGGCAACCTTTCCGACCAGTGCTTTGCACTCGTTAAGAATACGATATTGGCTGGAGTTGGCAAGTCGTGTGACTTCACGCCAGTCGATTTCGAATCCGCCCGTCAGAGTTGCGGCAATAAATTTGCGTGCGCAGTTCGCCGCGTCCCGATTTGACTGCGGATAGACGGAGACGAGAATCCGTTCGACGAGCAGCTCCTCCGGATTCATCAACGTGACGATGCCATAAGGAGCTTTGAGTTTGCGGAAGCTGCTTCTGGATTCGGTTTCGACGGGGCCGAGCAAATCCACAAACGTCCCGGCAACTTCCCAGCTCCGCGGGCCACCTTTCGCGCCAAGCCGGCCCATGATCTCCTGTCGCAAGCGAAGGGGAATGGGCGTGCACGGTTTGATCTGGCACAAATCGATGTCGCCCGACAGGTACGCGCCGTCAGTATAGAACTCGATGGCGGACCCGCCGACGACAACCAGCTCAATCCCTCGTGCGCGGAAAAGCGCGCTGACGAGCGAAGCGAGTTTCTGCGATTTCAGGTTGGGGTCGCGCTCGTTGGCGATGTCCTTCAGCGCGGCGGCTATCTTCTGCGGGCTCATGCGACGGAGCCTATTCCAACCCGCGTGAAAAGGCGATTGAGTTTTGTCAGCGCCGTGACAGGAACAATTAAGCTGACGGTTTCTCTTTCCGATAGCTGCTAACGACCCAGTCGCTCAGGAATTTGTCGGGGTCGGCCAGGGCGGATTTGGGGATGACGAATTCGGACTGGCCGGCGTTGCTCTTCACGAGATTCAAGCCGAACTGGTAGTCCTTGAAGAGTTCGCGGCAGAGATCGGTGACGGATTTGTTGGCGTGCTGGGCACGCTCGATGATCTCCTCGACCGCATCGGGTTCCAGGCGCATCCGCAGTTTGTGTTTCTCCTCGAACCTCCGCTCGAAATCGCGGACAAGTTGGCGCATCAATTCGCGCTGCTCGTAGGCCGGTTCCTTGAGGATGCGCTGCAATTCCACTTCGGGATTCTCCACGAGCGACCGCGTGACGACAAATTGGCGCACCGTCGAGGAGGGCAGCTCGAACTTGAACTCGCGCAGCCCGCGCTCGCAAACAGTGAGCAGTCCGCGCGCGCCGGTGTTTTCGAGCGCCGCCTTCTCGGCGATGGAGTGCAGACCCTCGTCCGAAAACATCACATCGATCCCGAACGCGTGGAAGCTCGATTCGTATTGCTTGATGACCGAACCTTCGCTCTGCTTGAGGATGTGGTACAGGTCGGCGATGGTGAGTTTATCGAGGACGACGCGGACGGGCAGGCGACCGATAAATTCGGGTTCAAAACCGAACTTTACGAAGTCTTCCGTCTGCGCGCGGCGCTGGAGTTCCGCTTCGCTCACGGATTCTGCCAGGTGACCGCCGAAACCGATGTCCGCCTGGCGCACGCGCTTGCGGATGATTTCCAACATCTGGTCGAAAGCGCCGCTGACGATGAAGAGGATGTGCTTGGTATTGATCGTCTCGCGTTTGACCTTGCCGCGCCGCTGGTATTCGAAAGCGGCCTGGAGTTGCGCCTGAATATCCGTGGGCGAGCGGAGGGGGACTTCCGTTTCCTCCATGAGTTTCAAGAGATTGGTCTGCACGCCGCGGCCACTCACGTCGCGCCCGACGATATGGGCGGGCGTGGCAATCTTATCGATCTCGTCGAGATAAACGATGCCGTAACTCGCGAGGTTCACGTCGCCATCCGCGCGGTGGATCAGCTCGCGCACGAGGTCTTCCACGTCGCCCCCCACGTAACCGGTTTCACTGAACTTGGTGGCGTCAGCCTTCACGAACGGCACGCCGATGAGATCGGCGATCATCTTGATGAGATACGTCTTGCCCACACCCGTAGGACCGATGAGCAACACGTTTTGCTTCACGTAATCGCGAAGTTCCTCGCCGCGCTCGGCGGCTTTGACGTGGTTGTAATGGTCGCACACCGCGATGGCGAGGGCTTTCTTGGCGTCTTCCTGCTGGATGACGAAACGGTCGAGATGCGCCTTGACTTCCTTGGGCTTGAGATGGAAATCAAACTCGATCTCTTTACGCTTCGGTTCCTCGGTTGGCGGCGTGGTTTCCACCGTCTCGGTCTGGGGCGAGGTGAAGACGACGCGGTCGCCAAACTCCTGCTTCATAAACTCAGAGAGTTTCTTTTGGATCTCTTCCGGCGACGGCAATGGTTGATCAGAACTCATGGTTGAACCACTGTAGCTCACTTCGCGGCGTTTTCAACGGCCGGTACGAGCGCGGCCATAAATTGCGCGAGGCTTTCGGCCTTGCCGATGACCACCAGATCGTCGCCCGCCGACAGGCGGCTGGTGGGTTCGGGCATCTCCGTGAGACTGCGACCCGTGATGGGATCGCGGCGCTTGATGGCGAGGATGTGGACGCCATAGCTGGAACGGGGCGCAAGCTCCGCCAGCGTGCGGCCATTCAGGTGCGCGGGCAACTCGACGGTGCGCAGTTCGAAGCCTTCGGGCAGTTCGACGAACACGTCGCGCTTCTCGTCGTTTTCCCGAACGATGAAGTGGCCGAGGAGTTGTCGCTTGTGCATGATCTCCTGGCTGTACACGCCCAGCAGGTCGCGCTTGGAAATCCAGCCGATCAGTTTGCGATCCGCGGGGCTGTCGATGACGGGCAGACGCTCGGCGTTCTCGCGCCAGAAGATGTCCATGACGTCGGCCAGGTTCTGGCGCGGGGTCACAAACTGGAACGAGTCATCCACGAGATCGTCGGCGATGACGGACGACAGCGACTCGCCCTGATGCAACATTTCCTTCAGCGAGTGAAGCCGAATCGCGCCGAGGAATTTCCCTTCGCTGTTCACGACGTACAGATTGTTGTATGGCTCCTTGAGGAATTGCTCGACGACCATGGGGAAGGGGACCGACTGGCTGACCGCGGGCACGTCGTCGTGCATGATGTCCTCCACCCGCAGCGACTGCATGACGCCGGCTTCGAGTCCCGTGGGGAGCACCACGCCGCGCCGGCGCAGCGACTCCTCATCCAGGGAGCGTCCTTTGAACAGGCGCGTCGTGAAATGGCTGACGATACACACGAACATCAACGGGAGCACGATCTGGTAGTTGTTGGTCTGTTCGAAGATCATCATGATGGCGGTGAGCGGCGCGTGCGTGATGCCCGCGAGGACCCCGCCCATGCCCACCAGCGCGTACGCGCCCTGCTCGGCAGTCGCCTGGGGAAATAGCCGATGGACTTCGAAGCCGAACGCGCCGCCGAGCAGGGACCCCAGCATCAGTGACGGCGTAAACAGCCCGCCCGCGCCGCCCGACCCAAACGTCAGTGACGAAGCCAGCATCTTCATGGGGATCAATGTGAGCAGCAGTACAAACGTCAGCTCCTTCCCGCCCTGGAGTGTCAAGTTCACCGTTTCGAAGCCGTTCCCGTACACGTGGGGAAACCAGACACCGATGACTCCGACCAGCAACATCCCGAGCGCCGGTTTCAGCCACAGCGGCAGGGGAAGTTTCTCAAAGACGTCCTGCGACCCGAACAGCGCGCGCACGAACAGCAAGGAGATCAGCCCCGAAAGCAATCCCAGGATGAGGTAGGGCAGCAGTTCCCACGCGGAAATCAGTTCGTAATGCGGAACCTCGAAACGCGGCAGGTTGCCCATGCAACTGCGAAACACCAGCGTGGAAATCACCGACACCACGACGACGGGTCCGAGCACTTCGAGCGCAAAGTTGCCCATGAGGATTTCCAGCGCGAACAGCGAGCCGCCAATCGGCGCGTTGTACACCGCCGCCAGCGCCGCCGCCGCCGAGGCGCAGACCAGTACGCGAATTTGTTGCGTCGAAAGTTTAAAATGGCGTCCCGTATAGGAACCGATGGCACTGGCCAACAGTGCCATGGCACCTTCGCGACCCAGGGAACCGCCCGTGGAAATCGTCACAATCGCCGCCCAGTCGCGCGGCACCGTCTGGCGCAACGAGATTGTCCCGCCCTTCAGGGACACGGCCTGCATGATGGTGGTGATGCCCCCACCACGGGTCTGGACGCGAAAAAACCAACCGATCAAGCCCACCAGTAGCCCGCCGACAAGGGGGATGATGATATGGAGCGGCCAGGGATTGTTGGTCGCGGCGGAAAGCAGGTTTTGACCGTTGCCCCAGAACTGATTCTGGAGAAAGGAAATGATATGCGCGGTCACCACGGAGGTAAGCCCAACTGCCAGACCGACCAACGGCAGCAGTAGCAGGAACGCGTTCTCGCCGGGAGAGCGTTTGGCCAATTGTGGCCAGATCAAGGTCCGGAGCTTGGTGGCGATTGACCGAAACCGTGGCGGCGATGGTTGCATCTGAGACACTGTACTAACAAATCGGGAGGGGCGGGTCAAACCATGCCCTGCAGGAAAGCCTTGCAATTGAAAAAAAATGAGCGATTATCAAATGAGGCGTGTCTGACATAAACAAGGAGGTCTGACGTGCCGCAGGAGCAAAGGATGGCCGGCTGCAACGTACAGCAAGAGGAAAGGGGGATTCAGGCATGACGCAGAAAGATTTAACGCCCGAGCAAATTGCCGCTCGTGCCTACCAGCTTTATCTCGAACGGGGACGCACCAACGGGCATGATTTCGATGATTGGCTGCAGGCGGAATACGAGTTGAGGCAATTGCCGGTCCGCAAGCTCGCCGAGTTGGAGCCGCCGCCGGTTCCGCGAGGCAAAGCGAATTCA
>JBGOTY010000177.1:0-7338 GCA_041476745.1 Verrucomicrobiia bacterium
CGAGGCGGATGAGTTGACGAGCGTATCTTTTCATGATGGTTGGCGGACTCCTTTTTGCTGGGTGCCGGGAGAATAGCCGTCAGAAGCTCGATTACTCAAGAGGAAACGTACAGGTCATCCACCGATGGCCGAGGTAGCGAATCTGGAACTTGAATAACGGAAGAGACAGGACGAAGGTTTCATTATAAATAAGGCAGTGAACGTGAAAACGAATACAGGGGGAGGCTGCGCGATGAAAAACGCCGCAATTCCAGTTGTTGTCGGGCTGGGCGCCGCGATTCTGTCATTCTCGTGCGCGGAACAATCATCCGTGCTTAAACCGTCGCCGACTGCAGCTACCGTGACGGAGAAAGGCAAAATTGTGCCATCGAATACTGAGTTTGAAGGCACGATTGGTAGGATTGATGCCGAGGCCGGGTTGATTACGGTTCAACATTGGCCCTTATCCAAAACCATCCGGGTTACGCCGGATTGTCAGATCGACATCCTGACAAATGCGAGCGCCGTGTTGGCGGAGTTGAAGGTCGAGGATGCCGTGGTCGTAACCTATGCGGAAGTTGGCAAGGATCTCGTCGCCAGCCGGATCGTCCGCAAGGGCAAAGCGCATGATCGGGAACAAGAGGAGAAGATGGAACGCCTCGATGAGATGCTGAATCCCAGCCCGAATCAATGAGTGTTTTGTAGCACTGGGCGCGGCGACAGGCGTCGAAGGACTACTTCTTCGGTCCGTCGAAGTTGAACGAAAGGCTGGTACCGTCTTTCTTCCTCCACGTCAGTCGCCCCACGACATTCTTGGCGCGAATTTCGCCCTGCCAGTTGACTACGCCGTTGGTTTCACTGGTCTGCTCGACTTCGAATTCGGCCTCGTTTTCTTCGGCCTCGCCGCGATAGTCAGCGGGTTTAAATCCCCTGGCCAGGAAGGTTGCCGAGGAGAATTTGCCCTTCGAAAAACTGAGTGTGTCTGTGTATTCCTTCTCGCCTTTGTCTGCCGTCGTCTTGTCGGGAACCACTTTAACCTTGGAATGCGTGCCGTCCAGGAATGCCGCGTGGCACGTGATCGCGAGCAACAGGAACAGAGCTCCGATGATCGCTCCGCCGAGGGCTCGGTGAATTTTCAGCATGTTTTCTCCTGGTGGCTGGCGGTGTTGTCGGGTTACTTGGTCTGAAGCGATACAGGTCTGACTCCCTCACTGGGTTCTGAACCCGGGCCGAAGTCATACCCCATGAAGACGAATGTTTCGACGTGTGGTGCAAAGCCCGTGACGCCGAAGAGCGGTTCCAGGTCAAGATGCAGGTGCGATGTCAGTCGCCATTGCACGCTCGGGCCGAGTTCCAAGCTCAAGTGTGCGTGGCGGTCACCGATATCATTCTCGCTGTCCAATCTCGTTTCCATGCCGATACCAAGTTTCCCGTCAATTACCGAATAACTGACAGCCAGACTGACCGCCTTTTCAGTTCGGCGATCGCCATTGACGGCCTGCTCGTAGAAAAAGTCCGAGCCCCAGTGCCAACGGGGTGCCAACTCGTCGCCGAGCAGCAAGTTGGCTTCGGCTGCGTCGGTTCCACCATTGTTATGCTTCCATTCGACTTTTATTGTAGGGTTCAATGGAATCTTGCCCCAGTCAGCGAGGGCCCATCGCAATTCAAATTCGCTGTCAGCGTAGTGCCAACGCCCGCCGCCCGTCGCGCCCTCTTGAAAATTGGCCCCGTGTATTTCATAGTCGACTTGAAACCGGTACGGCAGGCCAAGTTCGAACTCCTGCTGCAATGTGTGCTGGGGTGAGCCGCCGCGCGGGTACACCGCGTCCCAGCCGAATTCAGTTTCCGCCTGCCACGGTGGCTGCACGTAAATGCGCGTGATTGCAAAGCGCCGCCGGGCTGTCCACTCGGGCTGCTGGTTCGGTCCAATCGGAGCTTCCTCAGAAAGCTCGTTGGTCGCCGTAACTGTCACCGGCGGCATGGGCAAGGGATTGAGGGGCTGCGCGGTCGTCTGTGCCGAGCCACACGTGACGCCACCAAGAAGCGCGAGCGCAATCAACGATAAGAGTTCCGTTTTTCCGAAGGACACAAGAGGTGCGCATGACGTCGGAGTATTCATTAAGCGGGGCAGAGTGTAAGAGGCCAAGGATTTCACGTCAACTCCACATCTCCGGGATTGCAGGTAGGGTCTGGAATGACAGGTGATGCTGTCGACTATTGCCCTTGGCGGTTTTCACACCGTGTCTAGATGGGAGCTGTGCGGAAGGGGTGGGGGATAAACGAACGACGGTATGTGTGTGCTTCGGTCGGAATCTTTAGAAGTGGCCCCAGCGCGGGATTAGGACGCAGCCAAAAACGTATTTGACTCCCTTCAAGTGCAGATCTCGACAACGCCGCGCGACGTCTTGCGCTCGGGTGGGTACAACGATGGGCGTACCAGACCACGGCCAAAGGGAGCTTGGTTGCCCCAAGACCTTGACATTGTCTATCATCCTAGAATCCAAATGGTTATACGCTTCTGAGTCAGCATGCGTGTGTCCGGAATCGTCACGGGAGCCTGAGCTCTTTGCATTAAGTTGTCGACCCGAGATCCATAGTTTGCCGCCCCCATTGATTGAAAGAATTTTTGAAAAATCGCATTTTTCGCTTGCGCTCCGAGGTTGTTTCCGATACAACCAAGGCCAGCGAGAAGAGTACCCTGTTGGTAATGAAGTATCGGGCAAACCAAGCAGGAGCTACTTCCAAAACCTAACGGTCGTTGAGGGATCAGCGAGGCGGGGTAGAGATATGTGGGTGATTTCTGGACGTACCGTGAGTTTCCGTTCCTGCATTGTAGCCATTCTGGTATTGCTTTCCCTTTCGTTTCAGGCAAAGGCAATAACTCTTAATTTTGACAATCTGGTCGGGACAACCGTGAACTTTAGCGGGGGTACATTTAGCTTCTCGAGCACCAACGGTTATCAGTTTGCGATCACGAGTGTCAGTGGAGGCGCTGGGGATTCAACCGGTTTGAAGGGTTTTGTGAGTCCCGGCGGCCCCTTCACGATTGGGACGATTACAGTCAGTGGCTCAATCCAGTCTGCGCCAGTAACCGGTTCGGGTACTCTGCATATTACCGATGCCCTTGCAACTGATCTTACGGGTTCAATCCAATGGATCGATATCACGACCATTGGCGTGGGCGGCATCATTGACCTTACGGGCACCGTCAATCTCACCGGTATCAATTACCCCGGCGCAAATAGTGACTTGGGTGCACTGGCAACCGCGGGGTCTGCATCTGATGTCGTAACTTTCCAATTCAACCCTGCCCAAACGCTCACGCAGCTGAAGAGCACGGGCGGCCAGACGTCGTATTCCGGAACTATTTTTGCGGTTCCGGAGCCTGGTACGTGGGTTCTTGTTGCTATGGGTACCGGGCTTGGCGCATTCCTTCGTGGACGAAGGCAAGTTCGCCGCTAGATTGCCTCAAAACTGATTCACGCCCTGTGGCGTGAGTCATACGTGTTAAACAACAAGCGTCGCGCATTGGAAAGCCAGGCGACGCTTGTTGCTTTTTGTGTGATTGAAGCCGGGGGAGAGACATCCTCTTCAATTCCTGAAGTACCCGCCTTGTTCGCGCATCGAGCGACCACAATTTAGTTGTGCCCACCAACAGCGTTTCACCCAACAGTTTGCCGCGTGGCAAAGTAAATGGTAAAGACTTCGCTGCATGGATGAGGTTCCCGATCCTGAGGAATTGATTGAGACTCCGCTGCCCGAGACGTCTTCGGCGGGCACGGAGAAACCTCACGATCCCTATGCGCCTTTCCGATTGAGAGAATATCGCTTCTACCTGTTCGGGTATCTGGCGGTCAACCTGGGCGCCAACATGCAGTCGGTCGCAGTCGGTTGGGAACTCTATGAGCGCACCGGTTCGGCCATGGCTCTCGCATGGGTCGGCTTGGTGCAGGCCCTCCCGATTATGCTCCTGGCCTTGCCTGCGGGGCAGTTGGCCGACCGCTTGGATCGCCGTCGGATCGTGCTGTTCGGCCTGCTGGTGATGGCCATGGCCTCACTGGGTTTGGCGATCGTTTCTCACCAACGCGGGTCGGTCGAATGGATGTATGCGATGTTGCTCTTGGGCGCGGGCGGACGAGCCTTTTTTTGGCCGGCCAGCCAGGCGTTGCTGCCCCAATTGGTGCCCAGCGACACATTCGGCAGCGCCGTCACCTGGAGGAGCACGGGGTATCAAATCGCGTGCGTCGCGGGACCGGCGCTGGGCGGGTTCATGATTGGCCTGCAAAAGACCACCATGTGGGTGTACGTCGTCGATGCGGCCATGGCTCTGGTGAATTGCTGTTGCGTGGCGGCGATCACGGCCCGTCCCGTGACGCAGCGGGCAGAAACCGCTTCGCTCAAAACCTTGTTGGCGGGCTTTCGGTACGTACTCAATAACAAGCTGATCCTGGCCGCTATCACCCTGGATCTCTTCGCTGTTTTGCTGGGAGGCGCGACCGCATTGTTACCCATCTACGCCAAGGACATTCTGCGCGTGGGGCCAACGGGCTTGGGCTGGCTGCGCGCGGCACCCGCCGTCGGAGCCATCTGCATGGCCGTCACGTTGTCGCATCTCCCGCCGCTACGGCAGGCTGGACGGGCGTTACTGCTGGCGGTGACGGCGTTCGGCGTCGTAACCATCGTCTTCGGTCTCTCCTCATCGTTCTGGTTGTCGTTGCTGATGCTGGCCGCCTGCGGCTCGGCGGACAACATCAGCGTCGTGGTGCGGCACAGTCTGGTGCAGTTGCGTACGCCCAACGAGATGCGCGGTCGCGTCTCGGCGGTCAACAGTGTGTTCATCAGCGCCTCCAACGAATTGGGCGAGTTCGAATCCGGCACCGTGGCGCGTTTCTTCGGCCCGGTGGCCTCCGTCGTCAGCGGCGGGATCGGGACAATCATCGTGGTGGCGTTGTCCGCGTGGATGTGGCCCGAGATTCGCAGGCTCGGCAAACTGCACGAACAACCCACGAAGAAGGTGTGACGGCTCTCCTGTGCGTTGGTACGTCAACCAGCGAGATATCACTTTGAATATTCACGGAGCACTTGGCGCGGTCAAAACCCATTTGCTTCCCCTCGAACGGCGACGTATCATGCCGCACGTTATTCCTGCTGCCCGGGTGGCGGAACGGCAGACGCATCGGACTTAAAAGCCGTTTTTCAGGATTTTCGCCCCAATTAGCCACAGTATGCTTGAAGCCTCTATGCTTGTACACACCAATTTTTATATGGATTTTCAGGTGGTTAGTTCTTATACTGGGTTTAGCGCGAGTTCTCCTGTGTTCTTTCAATCGGGTTGCAACCACGGGTTGCAACCAAGGACTGTGACGCGGTTGAGGGACTGCGCTTGTTTGCCATGATGCCTCACTGGTGGCCGCACGTGGTGGACAATGAATTGTTCCGGCCCTTCGATCAGTTCCGGGACGATATCCTGTATGCTGGACGATTGGTTGAAGGCGGGGCCGTCGAACTCGCCGTAGCGGATGGCGGGTCGACATCGAAGATGTGAAGTTGAAAGAGGAATTTTAGTTAGCTTGGAACTAGGTATTCTGGTCGTCGGAGAGAGCGGACTGAGCGATAATCGCCTCAAAGGTGACGAAATCAACGTGCTGATCCGCGCGGAGAACGTTCACGCCACCAGAATGCCGGTCGAGTATGGATGACACCGTTCCTTTCAGTTCATCCGCCCGCCCGCGATAGTAAGATCCATCGGAGTCGACGATCAACAGGAACTCGGCCGGCTCGGGTATCTTGTCCAAGCGGTAGGAAACTCCGCCATACGTGTCCTAACAACCGGATCGTGAGACCGGAATTCTTACCGGAGTCAGAATAAGAGCTAGGTCCTTTCTTGGGCGTCGAGCAGGCCGCGGGCTTCCGAACATGCTCCCTTGTTTAGCAGTTGAGAGATGCGATCCAACTCTGCGGCAGGGACGCCTCCTTTCTTGCGGAGCGCATAGAGGCGAGAGGGCAGTCGCAGGTCTTCGGCGGTGAATGTGAAAACTTGGCCCAACTCTTTGCGCCGTGCTTGCTGGATAATCTCCAAGAAGGTGTAACCAAACTCGTGAGTCGGCTCGATCATTGTTCCTTCGCCGTAGTCGTTCCACGTGACCAACTGGATGAGGGGCCACGGACCTTCCATGCCCACTTCCAGAGTTTCCTGCAGCGTCTTGCCGCCGCGATAATCGAGAGGCCGCTGGTGCTGTGCGTAGACGTCGTCAAAGCCGGGGTAGGTTGAGACGATAACCTCGTCGCGGTTTGTGGAAAAATACGTGAAGACTTCCCGGATGCGTTTCCGGATAGTCGCTTCGTCGGGCGTACCTTCCCAAGGGTCCCAGTGAATCCACGTGAAACCACCATCGCCACCGGCTTTCTTCCACAAATGATGCAAGGCGTAGAACGAGGGCCGGTTCGGAATGGTCTTGAACGCGGCATCCCACACGGCTCGATTCGGGAGATAAATCGGCCCGAAGTTCAGGAACAGCGGTCGACCACGATATTGGAGATATTGCGGTTTTGTGAACCACTCCTTCTGCAGCCACTGCATCGTCTCCGCAAGCTGGTTGGTGATCTGATCCTGCTGGAGCTTCTTCCAATCGACCATCAGTTGGACCGAGCGATCTTCGTAACAAACCGCGAATTTCATCCCGAATTTTCCACAGGCGTCGAAGAGAGCGCTGCTGGCCTTGTGAATGGCCGGGTAGTCGGCCGTGTCGCCAATCCCGTACCAATCGGGAACCACGCCATCGATTCCCGCCAACTTCATTTGCAGGAGGTGACACTCCAGAAGGTCCGGGTCAGTCGAATCGTACAAGCCGATTAGCGGGTGATAATTCGACCAGATATCCGGCAAACCGTTCGTGGTGGTTTGGTCGGGGTGATGCTTGGTTTCAAACCCCGTCCAATGACCGCCCCATTCTCCCCGGATCGCGGGCGTCATGTACCAGGTCATGTAGTGCGCCATGAGGAGTTTTCTACCGGTCTCAGTGATGGGTGCGGCTTGTTCCTTCTGGCTGCAGGACGCAAACGCCAACCCGGCGACAAGCACAAGCAGCCACCGCATTTGTTCGAGTCCACGATTCATGAGCGCATGTCTTTCAGAAAACTTGGAGAATTCACTCTGTGCTCTAACTTATCAAGCAGGGCGGTGGAACCAACGACCGATACGAGTTTACGTAAAGCCGGTCTCCGAGAAGATTACGACGTACCGTTGCGTTTCTTGACGGTACTCTTGCCCGGTTTCCAAGAGCCTTCCACCTCGACGCGCACCGGATGGGACGGTATCCCTCGATGACCTCGATGAATGGCAGCAACGAGCATATCGAC
>JBGOTY010000178.1:0-7331 GCA_041476745.1 Verrucomicrobiia bacterium
AGTGGACGTGGCGCGCGCGGAGAATTATCTCCAGCGGTTGCAGTTTGCGTTGACGCCGATCCAGAGCGCGGACCGGTATGAATTTATCATTGTGGATTGTCCGCCGTCGCTGGGGATTCTCACGATGAACGGGCTGGCGGCGGTGGACAGTGTGTTGGTGCCGATGCAGGCGGAGTATTTTGCGCTGGAGGGGTTGGCGGTGATCACGCGCGTGCTGCAACAGGTACGCGAGAGCGGCGCCAATCCGTCGCTGGAACTGGAGGGGATCGTCCTGACGATGTACGACGGGCGGACGAACCTGGCGCAGCAGGTGGCCGCGGAGGTGCGCAAACATTTCCCCGGCAAAGTGTACAAGACGATCATCCCGCGGACGGTGCGGCTGGCGGAAGCGCCAAGTTTTGGCAAGCCCATTACTACGTACGACACCGGTTCGTATGCCGCGAAGTGTTACCGTTCTTTGACAGACGAGTTGCTCGCGCTACCCGCGGTGGTTCCGGAACCGGCTCCCGCGGAAAGCGCGCCGAAAGTGGAAGCGTCTTCATCGACGCCGTTGCCGACGGCCTGAGCGGAAAGTGGTCGAGGATTCAATCGGCTGACTTGCCGGCATCGTCCACCATGCGAAACTCCAGCCGATGGATTTCGGTCTCCGAGACGCCGTAAGCGATGGCCATTCGTGACTTGTCGGCGGTCCGCTTGATGTAGGTGCCGGGGATGAATGAGAGGGTGTGCCAATTATCGGCCCACGTCGAGTTGCCCTTGTTGTTTTCCAACAGCGCGCTGATCGCGGCCGGCGAAAACGCGACGGGATGGCCGACTTTGTCGCCGTTCTTGTTCTTCCGCCAGACGAGGGGGCAGTTGATCACCTCGCGCACGGAGGCGCCGGAAAAATCGACACCGTTGTATTTCTCGCCCACGTTGCCGACATAGACCACGATACCCAGGCTGTCTTTCGTGAAGGTATCCCGCTGGCGGGTTTCCACGAGATCCAGGTTGTAGTCATTGTTCGTCGTGGCAATCAGGCTGATATTTGTGGTGAACGATTCCGTGAGCTCCACGTAGAATCCTTTTTGCGTGGGGATGTCCCCCGTGCTGATCTCCACCGCGCGGGGCGGTCCATATCGCTGCACCAGAGTCGGCTCCGAATCGCCGAGCCAGGCGTTGGCGGTGGCGACGGCGGTCAGTGACGCCACGATGGTCAGGGCAATGGGAATTGTTTTCATCCTTCTTCCTCCCGGTACCGGAGCATTATTACCGCGAGTGAAAACACAGTCAAACTGTAAGGAGATCTGGTTGCGCCTGGCAAGTTGGCGAGGTAGCCGTGGATTGACGCTCGCAATCGGAAAGCCTACGATGCCGCCATGCGGAAGACATTGATATTTATCGCCATTCTGACCGGAGCTTTCCTGGCTGGCAACTGCCGAGCGGCGGTAGCGCTGCCCGAGACGCGGAGCGGAGTCAGCGTTCAGGTGAACACGAATGGCGACTACGAGATTCGGGCTCGCGAACTGGCGTGGACGTTCGGCGGAAACGTGGGCTACCCGATCCAGGAGATTAAGACGTCGTCGGGCCGGGACACGATTGGCTCGTATCAGGAAGTGACGTTCCACTGGAACGCGCAGTTTTCGGGCGGCATCCGGCGCTACGACGGAAAACCCGCAGTGCTCTTTTCCGTGAACGTGCCGGCCGGCGTGAATGTGACGCATGTGGCCTTCCCGTCGTTTACCCGTTTACCCGCCAACCTGCATGGGTTCAGTTATCGCGAGGAGAATTTCGCGCCGCCGAGTTTCAAGCTGGAACAAAACGGCACCCCGTGGCTGTTGTTCGACGATGCGGCCAACACGGCGGTTCTTTCGCCTGCCGCAAACTTCCTCGTCGCGCGCCTGTCCGGCGATGAGCGGACGGGAATCGCCAGCGGGTTGAATCCTGAAATCGGCACACTGGAAAAGCCGTTGACGCATCGGAGCCTACTGGTGTTCGGGCGGGGCGTGGGGGCGACTTTCCAGGCCTGGGGAGGGATGTTGACCGATTTGTATGGCAAGAGGCGTCCGCCGTATGACGCCGATCCAACGCTGAAGTACTTCGGTTACTGGACCGATAATGGCGCGGATTATTATTACCGGTATGACGGGGACCTCGGCTATCGCGGAACGCTTTTGAAACTGGTGGAAAGTTACCGACACCAAGGCATCACGTTGGGCTATTTCCAACTCGATAGTTGGTGGTATCAGAAATCCACCCGAGAACCCGATGGCAAGCCTGGGAAGGAGAAGAAGGTTGCGGATTTGCCCGCCGGCCGCTGGAACCGCTACGGCGGGACGATGGATTACACGGCTGATCCCGATCTGTTCCCGCAGGGCCTGGCCGCGTTCCAGAAGGAACTGGGTCTGCCGCTGGTGGTGCACGGTCGCTGGGTGGACCGCGAAAGCCCCTACCAAAAGCAGTACAAATTCTCCGGCGTGGCCCCGATTGATCCCGCGTACTGGGAGGATCGGATGGCCTACCTCGCGACGAATGGTGTTTGTTGTTACGAACAGGATTGGCTGGACCGGATTTATTTCAACAGCGACCTGGGCCGGGCCGTCGGACTCGGCGACGCGTTCGCCGACGGCATGGCCGCCGCGAGCGCGAAGCACGGCCTGATGATGCAATACTGCATGGCGCTGCCGCGCCATTTCCTGCAGGGCGCGAAGTACTCCAACCTCACGACCATCCGCACCAGTGGCGACCGGTTTGAGCCGGGAAAGTGGCGTCCCTTCCTTTACACGTCCCAACTCGCCGCCGCCCTCGGCATCTGGCCATGGTGTGACGTATTCAAGAGTGGCGAGACCGGCAACATGGTTGTGGCAGTGCTATCTGCCGGTGCCGTTGGCACTGGCGACGCGATGGGCAAGGAAGCGCCGGAAAATATCCGACTCGCGGCCCGCACGGATGGAGTTCTCGTCAAACCTGACCGGCCAATGGTTCCCACAGACGACACGTACTTGTGGGAGGCGCGCGGTGCCGACGGTCCGCTCACTGCTTGGACCTGCACCGACCATGGTGATCGCCGGACGCTGTACGCCTTTGCCTTTGCGCCGAAAGGGACCCTAGGGAGTGGCTACCGAGACTTTGGCTGGGAAATCACGCCGGCAACATTCGGCATCCACACGCCGTCGTACGTGTATGATGTGACCCGCAAACAGGGTGTGGTATTGGCGGCCGGCCAACCTTACCATGCCTTGCTAATTCGTCGTTCCTATGCCTTTGCGATCATCGCGCCGATCGGTCCCTCGGGCATCGCTTTCCTCGGCGACGCAGACAAGATCGCTTCCACCGGCAAACAGCGCATCGCCGCCATCCGCGAATCCGCCGAAAGCTTGACGGTCACTGTCCTCACGGCGTCAGGCGAGCCATCGGTGACACTCCATGGTTTCGCCGAGGTTGCACCCACCTGCCAACTGGCGGACGGGAAGGCCTTGCCGGTTCAGTACGACGCCGCGACGAAACACTTCACCGTCATGGTCACCATGCCCGCCACCGGGGGAGAGCACGTCGTGACTTTCCGGCACGCAAGCGCGACTGTCAACAGTACGTACACCAGCGCAACCGAAAATCGACGAAGTGGTGCGCGCCATTGAGTCGGGCGGGAACATCGGCTAGAGGGTCAACGGCTACTCGTGGCCTGACTCGTAATCGGGTAAGGCTGTTACATATTATAGCCGGTCTCGCCGTGCTGCGTCCAGTCCAGCCCCTGCTCTTCTTCTTCAGCTGAAACGCGCAATCCGACAAACATATCCACCGCCTTCAGCAGAACCCACGTCGCCAGCACCGCATAGACAATCGTCGCCCCAACCGCGACCGCTTGCCTCACGATCTGCAACGGATTGCCGTAGAACAGGCCGGTCGCGCCCGCCTCGTTCACCGCCACGGTGCAGAACACCCCCGTCAACAGCGCCCCGACCGTGCCACCCACGCCGTGAATGCCAAATGCGTCCAGCGTGTCGTCGAAGCCGAACTTGTTCTTCACGGTCACGCCGTAGTAGCAGGCCGCCCCGCCAATCAAGCCGATGGCCAGCGCGCCCAGCACGCTTACAAACCCCGCCGCCGGAGTCACGGCCACCAGACCGGCGACGCAACCCGAGACCGCGCCCAGCAGACTGGGTTTGCCGCGCATCCGCCATTCGAGCACCGTCCAGGACAACGCTGCGGACGCGGAGGCGACGTGCGTGTTCACAAACGCCGTTGCTGCGAGCCCGTTGGCGGCCAGCGCGCTGCCGGCATTGAACCCGAACCACCCGAACCACAACAAACCGCCACCGAGCACCGTCAGCGTCATGTTATGCGGCTCCATTTTCTTTTCGCCACGCCGCGCCCCCAGCACCAGCGCGCAGACCAGCGCGGAAATGCCCGAACTGACGTGCACGACCGTGCCACCCGCGAAATCCAGCGCACCCAGTTTATGGAGCCAGCCGTCGACGTTCCAGACCCAGTGGCAGATCGGATCGTAGACCAACGTGGCCCACAACAGCGAGAACACCACCATCGCCGAAAATTTCATGCGCTCCGCCACGGCGCCAAAAATCAGCGCAGGCGTGATGATCGCAAACATCATTTGAAAGGCCATGAACGCCTCATGCGGAATCGTCGGCGCGTAATCCGGGTTCGGCGCGGCGCCAACGCCGTGCAAGCCGAGCCAGGTCAGTTTCCCAATCACGCCTCCGATGTCCGGCCCAAAGGCCAGCGAGTAGCCCCACAACACCCATTGCACTGTGATCAGTCCCAGCAGAATGTAGCTGTGCATAATCGTGCCCAGCACGTTCTTGCGCCGCACCATCCCGCAATAGAAGAAGGCCAACCCGGGCGTCATCAACATCACCAGAGCCGACGAGACCAACACCCACGCCGTATCGCCGGCATTCACTTTGGCGACCGCCGGTTGTTGCGCCCACGCCGCATTGGCGAACAACAAGACGACGATGCAGCACAACCATAATGAGGTCCTTTTCATTTCGCTCTTCTCCAGTCGGGGGAAACAGCGCGCAGACGGACGAGCACTCACAGTATCACCCGTGACAATGCTGACAAGCCGATTCTGAGAATTTGTCTTCTCTCCAAGGCCGGATTTCTTGCTTCGGAGAGGATCATTGCCGCCCTCGCCAGTCGCGAAGCTGGTTTCGTCACCGGCGCCAGCCTGACCATCGACGGCGGCTTCGCTGCGTAAGCGCCGCCAACAACGTTACGCGTCGCAGACCATCGCGAGAATGACGTGGGGTAGGGTAAAGAAACTGGCGGCTGTCCTGATTTCCAAGAGGTTCAGTGACCGCCGGCTTCTACCACCTTCCGCCCCCAAAGAATCAAAATATCGTCCAGTAATCTGTCCCTCTTGGGTCGCGTAAGTACCTCAAAGCCTGTTTGCTGAAGATAGCGACCGAGGGTCTCGCCCGTGTACAAAAAGGTATGATATCCATGACGGAATCCATTCCAGTCCGATTTATGCCGGCGATAGGCCGGGCCGCCGAACTTTGGAGTTTTCATGACGACCACACCGCCGGGCTTCAGAATGTGATTTACCTTCTTAAGAAGTGCCATGGGACTCTGAACGTGCTCGATGACGGAATCCATCAGCACGACATCGAAAGACTGGGGCGCGATCGGTGCCTCTTCGAACGACGACTCGATGACCTCAAACCCCTTTTCCCGGGCTTCTGCTGCGGCAATCGGAGAGGGCTCGAGCCCCACACACTGGTAGAAGCCCGACGCCAATGTCAGCAACGTTCCGGTGCCGCATCCGACATCCAGATAACGCCCGGAAGCTACGACCTTATGAGTGTCTCGGACAAGCCGGTACGCGGTACTGCCCAAGGTGCGGCGGATGATCTTCGTGCGGATACGCTTGAACCACAGGTTACGTCGGGGTCGCTTCCGCTTGGTGGACCACCACTCACCCTGATCCGGCAACTGGTCTCTGGTCGGAACGGGACGTAAAAAAACGAGCCCGCATTGGCACTTCCAGATGGTAAGAGGAATCGTAGCCGGATTCCAACGGTCTCCCACTTCCCAGGTGTGGAGCAGCGAAAATGACCGGCTACCGCACAGGTCGCATCCACCCTCGTCACTGGCTGGCCCATTGGTGAGTCGATCACGTGACCTCAAAAGAGTTTTTCCGAAGTCCATAGGTCGCTTCCAGTTCTTGAAATCTCCATCAACTCATTGGCGGCGAGTATAGACTCATCGGGTCGGCCTTGCACCTGCAAACACCGATAGAGTTCCATCTTGATAGTTTGCCGCCAGTTTCCCCTTGAATCGTGCCCCAACCGACGTTATCTCCGTTCTTCTTCCAAGGCCGGGTACAGCGCGTTGAAAGTGCAATTGTAGCCAGCGGCGAGTGAACGTCTGCGCTTGCCGCGAACCCGCTGACGCATTACAAATGGTTGAGTTGGATCATGGGAATCGACGGATTTAGCATCGCGGAAGCGCGCTTTCTGGCACCGGACGTCAAATTGTTCCGCATCGTGGCTCCACGCATCGCGCGGAAGCAGGAGCCCGGCCAGTTCGTCATCGTTCGCGTCCATGAGCACGGCGAACGCATCCCTTTGACCGTCGCGGAGTCCAATCCGACGGAAGGCACGATTACGATTATCGTGCAAGGCATCGGCAAGACGACCAAGTTGCTGAACCAATTGAACGCGGGCGACATCATCCCCGACGTGGTTGGTCCGCTCGGTCGCCCGTCGGATATCCGTTTGTTCGGGACGGTGGTGGTCATCGGTGGCGGTGTGGGGACTGCGATAGCACTTCCGACCGCGCGGGCGCTTCGACAAGCCGGCAACCGTGTCATCACCATCCTCGGGGCTCGCAACAAAGGCCTCATCATCCTGGAGAGCGAGGCTCGCGCCATCAGCGACGAGGTGTTAGTGACCACGGACGACGGTAGCTACGGCGAGAAAGGGTTGGTCACGGACAAACTGAAAACGTTGATCGCGGGCGGGGGGAAGATTGACCTCGTGCTGGCCATTGGCCCGATCCCGATGATGCGGGCGGTCGCCGAGACGACGCGTCCTCACGGTATCAAGACGATCGTCAGCCTCAACCCGATCATGGTGGACGGCACCGGCATGTGCGGCGGCTGTCGCGTGCAGGTGGCCGGCCGCAGCCAGTTTGCCTGCGTGGACGGCCCGGAATTCGACGCGCACGAGGTGGACTTCGACGGCCTGGCCAAACGCAACGCCATGTACCGCGAATCCGAGCGCCAGGCGCTGGAGCGGTTTGTCAGCAATCCGAAATCAGATCTGGATCTGATCGGGCACCGCTGCAAACTCGAAGATGTCGCGCCCCGTTGACTTTGTCATGAC
>JBGOTY010000179.1:0-7326 GCA_041476745.1 Verrucomicrobiia bacterium
CAAGGTAGCAGATACCAACAGGGATTGCAATGTGGCAGTGGGCGCGGAGACATGCGGATGGGGAGCGCCGCGTGAGGGCACGCGGCCTACAACGGCCACTTTTCGGGAGGTTTTCGCGGTTCGCAGATTCGACTTGCAACGGGGCGCGTGTCGTGTAGGTTTCGCGGCCCTGACCATGAAAGCCAAGATACATCCAGAATACGTTGACGCGGTGATTCACTGCGCGTGCGGGAACATTCTCAAGACGCGTTCCACGCGAAAAGACATGCGTATCGGCATCTGCTCCAAGTGCCATCCTTTCTTCACCGGCACGCAGAAGTTTGTTGATACTGCGGGCCGCGTTGAGCGCTTCCAGAAGCGGTACGCCAAGAAGACGAAGTAGCTGCTTTTTCTGAAGACTTCGTCCCGAATTTCTTCGGGACGAAGTTTTTTTGTTTTCCCGGCTGACAAGCGAGAAATGAACGCACTACCCAACATCGACAAGTTTCGCAAGCGAGCGGCTGAATTGGAGGCCGAGCTCGCCAATCCGGCGGTGTACTCCGATCAACGCCGCGCCGGTGACCTCGCGCGCGAACTTCAGCGTCTGAAGAAGCTGCTGGGCGATTACAGCGCGGCCGAGGCGGTCCAGAAGCAGATGGCCGAGAACCAGGAACTGGTCGCGGCGGGCGACGCGGAGATGGCCGAACTGGCGCGGGGCGAACTCGACGATTTGCAGCGCAAGCTGGAGAAGTTGTACCGGGACGTGCAACTGGGACTCGTCCCCGCCGACCCGAATGACTCGCGCAACTCGATTATTGAAATTCGCGCGGGCACGGGCGGCGATGAAGCGGCCTTGTTCGCGGGGGACCTGTTCCGCATGTACAGCCGCTACGCGGACGCGCAAGGGTGGAAGATTGAAGTGATGGATGCGAGCCCGAGCGAACGCGGCGGCTTCAAGGAAATCGTGTTTTCCATCCAGGGGCAGGACATCTACAAGAAGATGCGGTACGAGAGCGGCGTTCACCGCGTGCAACGCGTCCCGGCGACCGAGGCGCAGGGGCGGATCCACACGTCAACCGCCAGCGTCGCCGTGTTGCCCGAAGCTGAGGAAGTCGATGTCCAGCTCAAGCCCGAAGACATGGAAATCACCGTCTGCCGCGCCAGCGGACCGGGTGGCCAGGGAGTGAACACGACCGACAGCGCCGTGCAGATCAATCACAAGCCCAGCGGATTGATCGTTCGCTGCGCTGATGAGCGTTCGCAGATCAAGAACAAGGCCAAGGCCCTGCGGGTTCTGCGGTCGCGCCTCTTGGCCCACAAGCAGGAGGAAGAAGAGGCGAGAATGTCAGCCGCGCGCCGCACCCAGATCGGCTCCGGCGACCGTAGCGAGAAGATTCGCACCTATAATTATCCGCAGAACCGCGTCACGGACCACCGCATCAATGTCACCATCCAAAATCTCCCCGCGATTATGGAGGGTGATCTGGAGGACCTGATTGGCGCGCTCATGGCTGACGATCTCAAGCAGCGGCTCGCCGAGACGACGGCGTGATGGTTTCTATGATTCGCTTCCTCGTCGCCATCTCGTTGTTACTGGGTGCAACGACGTATGGCCAGGAAGCCGCTCCCGCGATGTCACGTGACGAAATCATCTCGGTGCAGATCGGGCTGGATGACGTTGGATTCTCGCCGGGACAGATCGACGGGAAGTGGGGTGCGGTGACGGAACAAGCGCTGGCTGCCTGGCAACAAGCCCATGACCTGAAGCCAACCGGCAAATTCGACATGGATACGGCAGTCAACTTCCCCGCCGGCCGCCCGAGTTACACGAACTACGTTGTCACGACTGAGGATCTTGTGAAACTGACTCACGTTTCCGAAGACTGGCTGGAACGTTCGCAACTGACGAATATGTGGTTTGAAACGGTGCTGGAAATGGTTGCGGAAAAGTGCCACGCGTCCGAAGGGTTGATACGGACGCTTAATCCCGGCATCGCCGATTGGAAATCGATTCAATCGAACCAAACAGTCGCGCTGCTCAACATCGCTCCCGCGCGACACATCGCTGCGGCCAAACTGCGGGTCAATCTCTCCGCGAAAACGATCGCGGCCTATGACGACGCCGGCAAACTCATCGCGCTCTTTCCATGTTCCATCGCCGCTGATAAGGAAAAGCGGCCTGTCGGACAGCTCACCGTGCAGACCGTAGCGATCAACCCCAACTACACCTTCGATCCCGTGAACTTTCCGGAGTTGGATGACAAGCAGAAGGGCTACGGGAAATTGATCGTGTCCGCCGGCCCGAACAACCCGGTCGGCGACGCCTGGATTGGCCTCAGCCGTTCCGGTTACGGCATTCACGGCACGCCGCATCCCGATCAAATCGGCAAGACATTCTCCCACGGCTGCTTCCGCCTCGCCAATTGGAACGCCACCCGGCTCGTGCAGATGGTGATTATCGGGACGCCCGTGGAAATTGTGCTGGAGTAAGTATGGTCGGCTTTCGTCTTTTTCCCACAGGATGGTTCGTGTAGTCTCCCGCCGTGCGCATCCTGGAAGTGATCAACAAGACGAAGCCTTTCTTTGAGAAGCAGGGGATTGAGAGTCCGCGGCTGACCATTGAGTTGTTGCTGGCGCATTTGTTGAAAAAGAAACGGATGGAGTTGTACCTGGAATTTGAGCGGGAGTTGGACGAGGTGACGTTGACCAAGCTGCGGGAAATGGTAAAGCGGCGTGTCGCGGGCGAGCCGTTGCAGTACATCACGGGCGAAGTGGAGTTTTGCGGGTTGAAATTTCTCGTGGATAAGCGCGTATTGATCCCGAGGCCGGAGACGGAGCTGTTGGTGGAAGCGGTGGCGCGACGAAATCCGCGGAAGATAGTCGATGTGGGAACGGGGAGCGGGTGCATCGCGATTGCGCTGGCGAAGAAGTTGCCAGATGCAGACATCAGCGCATTGGATGCTAGCCCGGAGGCCTTGGAGGTGGCGCGGGGGAACGCTTTGTTGCATCAAATTGAAAAAAAGATTCGCTTTTTGGAAAGCGATTTGTTACAAGCAGTCCCTGACAGCTTCGTGGTGGAAGCGATCGTCTCAAATCCGCCGTACATCGCTGATGGGGAATTGGCGAAGCTGCCCAAGGAGGTTAGAGACTTTGAGCCCGTACGCGCACTTGCGGCGGGTGAGGATGGACTCAAAGTTATCCGACGCTTGGTCATGGATGCCAGGCGCATTTTGTCTCCCTCCGGGTTTGTGGCGCTCGAGTTGGGCGCCGGACAGCGAGCGGCTGTCGAAGGAATTTTCGGCCAGCAAGGCCTTGAAGTTGTCGAAGTGGTGAAGGATTTACAGGGACATGAGCGCGTGATCGTGGCTCAGCCCAAGAAGTAAGCCCGGGCCCTGGGAAGCCCGGTGGAAGTAGAATAGCTCACACCAAGGAGGGGGCTATGGAAAAAATTATTATTAGTGGGGGGAATCCGCTTCGCGGAACCGTCCAGATCAGCGGCTCCAAAAACGCCGCCTTGCCAATTATCGCCGCCACATTGCTTACGAGCGAACCGTGCGTCATTCGTGGCGTGCCGAATCTCAGCGACATCCAGTTCATGTGCGACATCCTGCGCTGGTTGAGCGTGAAGGTTGAGCACCACAAGACCGAAGGTGTCGTCGAGGTGCGCGCGGGACATCCGCTGGGGGTCGCGCCGTACGAACTTGTCCGCAAGATGCGCGCGTCGGTCTGTCTGCTCGGGCCATTGCTGGCGCGCCTGCACAACTGCAAAGTCTCGCTCCCCGGCGGCTGCGTCATTGGCGATCGCCCGATCGACCAACACATTAAAGGGCTCAAACGGCTCGGCGCGGACGTGGTGGTGGAGAACGGCTACGTCCACGCCCGCTGCAACGAATTGACTGGCAACGATGTGTTCATGGGCGGGCGCTTTGGCTCGACCGTTCTCGGGACCGCCAATGTCCTGATGGCGGCAGTACTGGCCACGGGCACGACGTGGATTGAAGGCGCAGCTTGTGAACCCGAGATTGAAGACCTGGTCAATTTCCTCACCAAGATGGGCGCCAAGATCAAGGGCATTGGCGGTCACATGCTCGAGATTGAAGGAGTCGCGGAACTCCACGGCGCTGAGCACACCGTCATTCCCGACCGCATTGAGGCGGGTACGTTCATGGCCGCGGCAGCGATCACGGGCGGTGACATCGAAATCAAGGGCGCGCGCGCCGAGCATCTCAGCGCCGTGCGCGATAAGCTCGAGGAATGTGGGGTCACGGTCGTGCGCGACAACGGCACGATTCGGGTTCGCAGCAACGGCGATCTCAAACCC
This sequence comes from Verrucomicrobiia bacterium, assembly GCA_041476745.1. GTDB lineage: Bacteria > Verrucomicrobiota > Verrucomicrobiia > Palsa-1439 > Palsa-1439 > Palsa-1439. Next base: position 4,301 of record JBGOTY010000179.1, read on the forward strand.
GTCGACGTGATCACGATGCCGTACCCCGGCTTCCCGACGGACATGCAGGCGCAGATGAGCGCCATGATGACGGTCACACCGGGCATCAGCGTGATCACGGAGAAGGTATTCCCGAACCGGTTTATGCACATCAGCGAGATGGCGAGGCTCGGTGCCGATGTTTCGCTGGAAGGCAGCAGCGCAATTGTCAAAGGCGTAAAGAAGCTCAGTGGCGCGCCGGTGATGGCCAGCGATCTGCGCGCGAGCGCGGGCCTGGTGTTGGCGGGGTTGGCGGCCGACGGTGAAACGGAAGTGAATCGCATTTATCACGTTGACCGCGGTTACGAACGCATCGACCAAAAGCTTCGCCAGCTCGGGGCGAAGATCGAGCGCGTGGCGGAATGAAAAAGCTGCTTTTGCTTGCGGTACTGGCCGCCCTGGCGTATGGGGCCTGGAAGTACCTGGAGAAGGTGCAGGATACCGCCGCGAAACATCAGGATACCCTGAAATCTCCCAGCGAGAAGGCCCTAAAGGACTTCGACAAAGAGAAATAGCTCCGATTGGTTGTTGGTTGGGAAGGAGAGGGCGGGCCTGGGCCCGCCCTTTCTCTTGGCGGCAAATTTCCTTGCGCAATCGCGGGGAAGACTGATATTGCCAGCGGGCGAGTTCCCATGTTCGATTCACTTTCAGACAAACTGCAGGGGATATTCAAGAACCTGCGGGGCTTCGGCAAGCTGACCGAAAAAAACGTTGCGGACGCGCTGCGTGAGGTGCGGCTTGCCCTACTCGAAGCCGACGTCAACTACAAGGTCGTGAAGGATTTCGTCGAGCGCACGAAACAGCGCGCGCTGGGGCAGGAGGTTCTCACCAGCATCACACCGGGACAACAGATCGTCAAGATTGTGCATGACGAGCTGGTCGCGTTGATGGGCGGCGATCCAACACAGGCAGGGACGCCTGTGCCACAAACAAAGAGCGGGAATTGGATGATGGTAGGGTTGCACGGGTGCGGCAAGACAACCACCTGCGGGAAGTTGGCGAAGCTGCTGGCCAAACAGGGGCGCAAGCCGTTACTGGTTGCGTGCGACGTGCATCGTCCCGCGGCGATTGACCAACTGGAAACGTTAGGCAAGCAATTGGGAATTCCGGTGTTCTCCATGCGTGGGGAGACCGATGTGGTGAAGATCGCCAAACAAGCGACGGCTTTTGCACAGTCACAAAACCGCGACGTCGTGATTTTTGACACGGCGGGCCGATTGCACATTGACGAGGATCTGGTGCAGGAACTGGTGCGGATGCGCGAAGCACTGACTCCGCAGGAGATTCTGCTGGTGGCGGACGCGGCGACGGGGCAGGAAGCCGTGAATATCGTCGAGCATTTCGACAAGGCCCTGAATATTACGGGGATTGTGCTCACGAAACTCGACGGCGACGCGCGCGGCGGCGCGGCGCTTTCGATGCGGGCGGTCACGGGCAAGCCGATACGGTTTGCGGGGGTTGGCGAAAAACTCGATGACCTGGAGCCGTTCCATGCCGAGCGGATGGCGGGGCGGATCCTCGGAATGGGAGATGTGGTCAGCCTCGTCGAGAAGGCCCAGGATACCTTCGACGCCAGGAAAGCCGAGGAATTGCAGGGAAAAATCGCCGATCAAAGCCTGAATTTGGAGGACTTTCTCTCGCAACTGCAACAGCTTAAGAAGCTTGGACCGTTGGAGAATCTACTTGGCATGCTGCCGGGAATGGGTAAAATGCCTGACCTCAGCGGTGGTGAGTCGCAACTCAAGCGCGTCGAGGCGGTCATCCAGTCGATGACACCCACAGAGCGGCGCCGTCCCGAGATTTTGAACGCGGGTCGACGCACGCGCATTGCGACGGGGAGCGGTACGAGCGTCGCTGAGGTGAATGACGTATTGAAGCAATTCAATGCCATGAAAAAGATGATGCAGGAAATGGGTAAAATGCAAAAAGCAATGACCCGCAAGGGTGTGTTGCCGAAAATGCGATTGGGGAGGTGACAAACAAGTGCCGGTAAGAATCAGACTACGACGAGTGGGAACGAAGAACGTGCCGTGCTACCGTATTGTGGTAGCCGATGGACGGAGCCCGCGCGATGGGCGATTCATTGAGAACGTGGGGACGTACGATCCCCGCAAGGCAGGCGAAAATTTCAAGGTGGACCTGGAGCGCGTGAAGCATTGGATGCAGAGAGGTGCGCAACCCAGCAATACGGTGCGGAGCTTTTTGAAGAAAGCGGAGAAGGCAGCAGCAGCGACGAAAGCGGCCTGACGGGATGACGGTAGCGTTGCGGCAGCGCGGCGTTAGCGGGCGGGTCGCCCACGACGGGAGCGCGACATGAAAGCGTTTATCGAATACGTAGCGAAAGCCTTGGTCGATCACCCCGAGGAAGTCGAAGTGCGCGAAATCGATGGCGAACGCGCCGTGATCTTTGAACTGCGGTTGAACCAGACCGATATCGGCAAGGTCATTGGCAAAAGCGGGCGCACCATCACGGCAATCCGCACCTTGCTGACCAGCGCCGCCGCCAAGCAGGGCAAACGGGCCATGCTCGAAATCATCGAACCCGAAGGCCGTCGCACAGAAGGTGCGCCGCCGCCGCCGCCGCCAGACGCGGCGCAGTGACCACGCGGTTCGGACCGCGGGAGGCGTGATGGAAATTGACGTACTAACGTTGTTCCCGCGCATTTTCGAGGGGCCTCTCGACGAAAGCATCCTCAAGCGCGCCCAGAAGAGCGGATTGGTTGCCGTGCGCGTGCACAATCTGCGGGATTTCACCCACGACAAACACCGCGTCGTGGATGACAAGCCGTACGGCGGTGGACCGGGCATGCTCATGAAGCCGGAACCGATCTTTGAAGCTGTGGAGACGATTCGGCGGGATGAATCCTGCGTGGTTTTGATGACGCCACAGGGCGCACCGCTGACGCAGGCGCGGGCGCAGGAGTTTTCGCGCAAGCCGCACCTGGTCATCATTTGTGGCCACTACGAAGGTGTGGATGAACGCGTACGCGAGGCGCTTGTTGATGAAG
>JBGOTY010000180.1:0-7167 GCA_041476745.1 Verrucomicrobiia bacterium
TCGCGGCGAGAGCGGCATCGGCAAGAGCGAGACGGTCCTGGCGTTGCTGGAACGCGGCTACAGCCTGGTCAGCGACGACATCACCCGCATTCGGCTGTTTGAAGGCCGCGAGTTGGTGGGTACCTCATCGGAGACGACGCGTTACCACATGGAGATCCGCGGGCTGGGCATCATCAACGTGCCGGCGGTCTTCGGCGTCGCGAGCGTGCGTCCCGAGAAAAACCTGAACCTGGTGGTCACGCTGATGGATTGGGACAAAATGGAAGAGGTCGATCGCACCGGCCTGGAGCGACAGTCGTACTCTGTTCTTGGGATCAGTCTGCCGCACGTGATCATTCCGGTCCGTCCGGGGCGCGACATTGCGCGGTTGATCCAGGTCGCGGCCCTGGACCAAAAACTGAAAAGTCTGGGTCACAATGCCGCCCGCGAATTCAACGAGCGGCTCATCGAGCGGATGCATACGCCGCGCTAGCTAGTATTGACAGAGAACACGAGTATCCATGAATCTTTCACGCAAGAGCAGTGGCGGTTCGGAACCAAAAAAGGTGAGCAAAGAGGTCACCGTGATCAACAAGCTCGGCGTGCATGCGCGTCCCGCCGCGCTGTTCGTCAAGACCGCGCATAAATTCGCCAGTCACATCACCGTCGAAAAAGATGGCGAGCAGGTCAACGGCAAGAGCATTATGGGCTTGATGATGTTGGCCGCGGGCCAGGGCTCCAAACTGCTCATCGCCGCCGAGGGCCCGGACGCCGAAGCGGCGGTGCACGACTTGGAGGCCTTGTTCCTGCGGAAGTTCGACGAAGAATAATCGCAACGGTTATGGCAGAACGCACCTTCCAGGGAATTGGCGTATCGCCGGGCGTGGCCCGGGGCAAGATCTATGTCTATGGCATTGCCGACGAGGTTGTCCCGGAATATGACGTTGCGCCCGAGGACGTGCCGCAAGAGGTTGCGCGGTTCGAGCAAGCGCTGATCAAGACCCGCGAGCAATTGCACGAACTCCAGGGGCGCATCGCCACGGGCATCGGTTCCACTGCGTCCTCCACCATCCTTGAGGTGCATCTTTCCATCACCGAAGACCCTGCGCTCATCGAGCAGGTCGTCAAACGCATTGAAAGCGACTGCAAGAATGTGGAGTTCGTCTTCAACGACGTTTCCCACAAATACATCACCACGCTCGCCGAGTTGTCCGATGAATTTTTCCGCGAACGCGCCGCGGACGTGCATGACGTCACGCGCCGCATCCTGCGCAACCTTCTCGGGCATGATCATCGCGTGCTGACGGATCTGCCGCCCGACACGATTGTCATCGCCCATGACCTGTCGCCATCGGACACCACCTCGCTTGACCGCAAGCACGTCACCGGCTTCGCCACGGACGTCGGCAGCCACACGTCGCACACGGCGATCGTCGCGCGTTCGATGGGGCTGCCGGCCGTCGTTGGCCTGCGCAATCTCAGCCAATTCGTCCACGACGGCCAGGCGGCGATTCTCGATGGCTACAGCGGCACGCTGATCATCGAGCCGACCGAGCAAACGCTCTTCGTTTACGGCCAGCTCCAGGTCAAGCGCCACTCGGTCCAGGAACGCCTGGACGCGTTGCATGATTTGCCGGCCCAAACACTCGACGGGCACCGCATGATTCTTTCCGGCAACATCGAACTGCCGAGCGACGTGCCGGGCGTCATGGCGGCCGGCGCGGAGGGTATCGGGCTGTTCCGCACGGAGTTCCTCTATCTCAGCCGCAAGGATTACCCCACCGAAGAGGAGCAATACGAAAAGTACGTCGAGGTTGCGCGCGCCGTGAAGCCGAACTCGGTGATCATCCGCACGCTCGACATCGGCGGCGACAAATTCCGCAGCGAAGACACGACGCCGCCCGAGGTCAACCCGTTCCTGGGTTTTCGCGCGATCCGCTTTTGCCTCGCGAATGTCGATATCTTCGAGGCCCAGTTGCGCGCCATCCTGCGGGCCAGCGCCGAGGGCAATGTGCGGATCATGTACCCGATGATCAGCGGCGTGGCGGAAGTGGTGCAGGCCAACGACATCCTGCGACAGGTGATGGGCGACCTGAAGAAGGAAGGCATTCCGTTCGACGAACAGATTGACGTCGGCGCGATGATCGAGATCCCCTCGGCGGCGCTCACGGCCGAGATGATTGCGCCGGAAGTGGACTTCTTCAGCATCGGTTCCAACGACCTGATCCAGTACACCATGGCCGTGGACCGCGTGAATGAAAAGGTCGCCGGCCTTTACGAGCCGACGCATCCCGCGATCCTGCGGTTGATCCGCGGCGTCGTCGAAGCCGCGCACAACAACAACATTTGGGTGGGCGTTTGCGGCGAGATGGCGGGCGAACCGCTGTTCACTCCCCTGCTCCTCGGCATGGGCATCGACGAGTTGAGCGCCGCGTCGTCGAGCCTGCCGCGCGTCAAGGAAGTCATCCGCCGCCTCACGCTCCGCGAGGCGCAGGAACTCGCCGCCGCGTCACTGCACACGAATTCCGGCCGCGACGTGCTCGCCATGCTCAACGCGCTGTTGCAGCGGGTCGATCCGGATTTGTTGGGATAGGCCCGCAAGAAACTCCTCGCCCTTGGCGCGGTTATGCAACCCGGTTGCACCCTCTCGCCCCACCAAATCGACGATCATTGGCTGGACATCGGCAGCTTCGAGACGCTGACCAAGCCAACCGCGAGATTGCGTAGAGCATCTTAACGTCGAGAAACACCCTCAACGTTTTTTCTTGGAACCCCTAACAAAACCGTTGTTCGGCGCCGGTCTCCTGACCGCGCCGCTTGGTTTGACCGCAGGGTCTCCATCATCCGGACTGGCCGGAAGACCTTCGGTCGAAAACCGTGCGGGGTCGGGAGACCCTCGCACAACCGGTACACTCAACGTCCTTTCTTAGACGGATGACGACGGAAGGTCTGGACGTCGGTACTCTCGAATTTCGCGCGGCGTCGATCCGCGACGGGCTCGACGGGAAACATCACGCAAGGGCGAATCAAAACGCCCTTGGCCGTTTCTTCGGCGACAACCTGACACCCCACCTTCAGCCCCAACCGCTGCCGCATCCCCTTCGGCAGGGTCAGCGTCCCCCGCGCGTTCATGTTGATGACTTTTGTCATGAATTCAGTATTTCATATTTTCTGAATTGTGGCAAGCGCGCAAGGGATGTTGGGGCTTCTGGATGGATTCGAGTGCGAGAATGTTGGCGGCGATAAAAGTAAGGTGTGCCTGGAATTCGACATTTCGAACACGCGCATGCCCTGCCCAATACCGTGCTGGAGCCGATGCCAATTGCGCCTTCTGTTTCGCCTGCACAGGCTTGCCTTTTGTTCTGACGGGACTATGCTTTGGATTGCTAGGTGTCATGCGTGTTCTCACTTCATCTACTATTGTTGCCCTTGCGTTGATGTTCGTTAGTTGCGCGAGCAGGCAGGCATTCTCCGCCCGTCTTACAAAACGCGAGGCCGTTCGGATTGCGATCACTACCGCCCAGAAAGCGGGAGATCGCTTGGACGCTTACGAAGCGCCGCGCGTAGATTTTGACCCGACAAAGAAACAGTGGAGTGTGTTTTTTGAACACAAACCACCAGGCTTCCCCGGTGGATACATTTCCATTTTAGTGGATGACAAGAGCGGGGTTGGGACGCATCTTCCCAGTGATTGATTCTTGCGACCGACACCGCGCTGGAGTGAAACCGGTTGCGCCTGTACTTCCGCCTTCGCGGACTTGCGTTTTGTACTGGCGCGGCTCAGTTTTGAACCGTTCGGCGACATCAAAGGAATTGTTGATCTATGGAACCAGAACCAAATAACAGAACCAGAAAACGCTGTTCAGGACAGGCAATGGGTATCGGTATTGGCGTGGGCGTTGCTATTGGCGCAGGGATGGGAGCGGCCATGCACAACGTCGCTGTGGGCATTGCTATTGGGTCAGCTTTGGGTGTTGCTCTCGGTTTCGCCTTTGCACACAAGAAGGGCAAGAATGATGGAGATGCAGACCGATGAAAATCACACATTTTCTTTTAGCGCTGGCGGTCCTCTCATTGAACGCGTGTTGCTCCGCCAACCACTCGCACCAGGGGTCGGCCAAAACTGACCCTGAGACGGTGTTGGTGACGTATCACGTCAAATCTGGCAAGGAGGCTGAGTTTCAAGCGATTCTTTCGCGGATTTGGCAGATTTATCGGACAGAGCATTTGGTGTTTGCCGGGCCGCATGTCATCGTTCGGGACTCGGAGGACGGAGGCAAACCTCGCTTCGTCGAGATTCTTACGTGGGTCAGCCACGCTGCGCCCGAACACGCTCCGGATGCTGTGACGAAGCTTTGGGAGCAGGAGCAGTCGTTATGCGAGGCGCGAAGCGGACATCGCGGCATCGAAGGCGGAGAGGTTGAAATTGTTGACGGAAAATGATGCCGAATGCCGGTTGCGCCTTCCGCCGTCGCTGCGCCATGGCGGGACAGGTCCGCTCCGCTTGCGCGGGCTTGCGTTTTGTTCCGGCGTGGCTAAGGTTTGAATTGTTAGGCCACATCGAACGCTATGCACAAGAGAGTACAGCTCATAGTCGGCTTCGCGGCGCTCGCTGCTGCGGTTGTGTTCGCTGCGGAGACTGCCACGCACAACTTCAAGCCGAAGGATGGTTACGTTCCCGATGCCAAGACCGCCATTAAGATTGCCGTTGCGGTTTGGGAGCCGATTTACGGGGTGGACAAGATTGCAGAAGAGAAGCCGTATCGGGCACGGCTCGATACGAACGGCGTATGGGTAGTTGAGGGATTTCTGCGCGAGGGTTGGGTCGGCGGCGTTGCCATAGCCGAGATTGCGAAGGATGACGGCAGGGTTTTGAGAGTGAGTCATGGACAGTGATTGGCATACCCGGATCGGTCGAGGGAAACGCCGCTATGGTCGCTTCGCATTGCACACCCCTCGGATCGTCAGGCCTACTCGCGCTATGAGGCTCACCACAACATTTCTGCTGTTGTTGATGGTCTGTGCTGGCTGCCGGACGCCCGCTGGGCCCACGCAGGTGGAACTTCGGGAGAGATTGAAGACCGTCACTTTGGCTGATGGTGTTTCACAGTCCGAGGCTCGGATTATTGGCGAGTGTTACTTTGCCTGGAACGTAGGCTGTGGCGCTTTCTACGGAATTCGTGATGGTGGCGACCGCTGGATCGTTGACGGAGGTTTTGGTTATGCCGCTGAACCTGTGAAGGGGTTTTACATCGATAAGCATTCCGGCAAGGTCGTCTCACCGATTGGCCCGAGTTATGACAATCCGCTTGAGATATTTCCATAGGCCTAACACTGGGCTGGAGCCAACGCCGATTACGCATTTAGTTCTGCTTGCGCGGGCTTGCGTTTTGTTTTGGCGTGACTAAGCTTTCGTCATCGGGCGGCAGCGATTGAAATCAACGAGGGAGGATATTTCTGATGAGTCCTGACGCGCAGAGAATTAAGAATCAACAGACCGCTATCGCGCCCTTGCTCTCGGTTCGAAATGGGGTGCGGGCGATCGAGTTCTACAAGGCGGCGTTTGGAGCCGACGAGTTGTTCCGCGTCGAGAGCCCAAGCGGTGAAGTCGTCGCCCGGTTGTCCGTGGGCGGCGGCGAATTCTGGCTGGCCGACGAATCTCCGGAGCATTTGAACTTCAGCCCCCAGACTCTCGGCGGTGGTTCGGTGAGGATGGTGATGACCGTGGAAGATCCGGATGCCGCTTTCAAACGGGCTGTAGCGGCGGGCGCCACTGTGGTTTGGCCAGTCAGCGATCAGTACGGTTGGCGCGTAGGACGAATCGTTGATCCGTTCGGACACCATTGGGAAATCGGCAAACCCTTGCCCAAAAGCGGGTGACGCCTGCGGCCAGAAGTCGATGGAGGTGGTTTCTTCTGTCAATCGGTAATCGATAATTCTACTGGACGCGGTGCAAGAGAATGGGTATAATTGCGGTAGTTCTTTGACAGCTTGCTTCGCTAAAGCTTCCTCCTTCGCCAAGGCTACAGAGGACAAGACGAAGGCCAAGATGGTGCGGTTATTTCGGGGAGGGATGGGCCTGAAAAACATGTGTTTCTGCGAAACGAACCCGATTTGTCTTCGCGTAAATTCAGGTGTATCATTCACGACCATAGTTCCTTGTGAGGGTTGGCCACAGTTTTTGAATCCGGTTCGTTTGGCGCGAGAATGGCAACCTTGGCAGTCGATGGCCTTGGGAAATCTCTTGTGAGTTGGACCTCTTTCCAGTATATTTCCGCGCGGAATTTGGCGAGGTAATCGACTGCCCCGAAAGCGTTCGGGGCAAGGGTTCCTAGAGAAGCACCTCTCCCTGACAATGAAGGACTTTATGGACAAGAAACATTATTTGTTTTCGTCGGAATCGGTGACGGAGGGTCATCCGGACAAGGTTTGTGACACGATTTCGGACGCGGTGTTGGACGCGTGCTTGAAGCAGGATCCGAGGAGCCGCGTGGCCTGCGAGACGCTCGCCAAATCGAATCTCGTGGTGCTCGCCGGGGAAATCACGACCAAGGCGCATCTGGATTATTGCCAGATCGTGCGCGGCGCGATCCGCGAGATCGGTTACACGAAGGACGTCAGCACGGTATTCAATGACGAGGATTGCCAGGTCCTCTGCGCGCTCGTCAAGCAAAGCCCGGACATCGCGCAGGGCGTGGATGACAAGGCGGCGGAAGGCAAGGCCACCGCCGAGCAGGGCGCGGGCGACCAGGGATTGATGTTTGGGTTCGCCTGCACGGAGACGCCGGAGCTGATGCCGGCGCCGATCATGTACGCGCACAAGCTCGGGTTGAAACTTTCCAAGGCGCGCAAGAGCGGCCAGATCAAATGGCTGCGTCCCGACGGCAAGACGCAGGTCACCATCGAGTACGAGAACCACAAGCCCGCCCGCGTTCATACGGTGGTCATTTCCAACCAGCATGCGGACAACGTGAAGCATTCGGAGATTGCGGAAATTCTGATCGAAGAAGTCATCAAGAAAGTCATCCCGAAGAACCTCCTCGATAAGGACACCCGCTACCTCATCAATCCCACGGGCCGGTTTGTCATCGGCGGACCGGAAGGCGACAGTGGTCTCACGGGCCGTAAGATCATCGTAGACACTTACGGCGGCATGGGGCGGCATGGCGGCGGCGCGTTCAGCGGCAA
>JBGOTY010000181.1:0-7084 GCA_041476745.1 Verrucomicrobiia bacterium
AGGCCATACGAAGCAAACAATGAAACCAGGGGAAAAGGGAACAATGGAAACGACCGCAACGGAATTTGACCAGGGCGTCGCGAAGCACAGCGACAAGCAGTTGGAACAATTGCACACGCAGATGGAAGCGCTGTACCAGAACCTGCGCACCGTCCGTCACGCCATCAACAACAACGTGGCCGTCATCATGGCCATGGCCGAGCTGACCCAGCGCAACCCGGCTCAATGCGCCAAACTCAGCCAGCTCTGTCTCGAGAAATCGCCGCAGATCGCGGCCGCCATCGGCGGGTTCACGGAACTCTTCGAGGGCGCGGTCAGCTTGCAGGAAGAACTGGACCGCCAGGTCACCGGCAGCACAACCACGGCGTAGTCGCGCGAAGCGGACGACCGCGCTAACGTCTGCCCTCCCCTGCAGACGCAATCGCGTCGCCGCAACGGCGCGTGAAACGGCAGCCCTGTGAGCACCGCAAAAGGCAAATCGGAAGACGTAACGCAAGAGCAAGTCCGCTCTCTGGAAAACGTCAACCGCCTCAAAGCCGAGTTTCTCGCCAATGTCAGCCACGAACTCCGCACTCCCGTTCACGCCATCATTGGTTATACCGAACTGCTGCTCGACACCGTCTACGGCCAGATGACCGACGAGCAGGAACAGTCTATCCGTTATATCCGCGAGAGCGCCCAGGACCTTCTCAGCCTCGTCAATAATCTGTTGGATCTCTCGCGCATCGAGAGCGGCCGGACGGACCTGATCCTGGAATCGTTCGATTTGCGCGGCCTCGTCAGTGAATTGATCGGGCAACTAAAGCCCCTCGCCGATAGCAAGCGCTTGGAACTCAATTCCACCGTCTTGATCGACAACGCCGTCATCCGCACCGACCGCGGCAAGCTCAAACAAGTCCTTGTCAACCTGGTCGGTAACGCCATCAAGTTCACCGAACATGGGACGATCACGATCGCGATTTCCGCGGATCCGAACCCGGTCCCCGGCACCGCTTCGGGTTCTCCCCGGCTCACCCTCAGCGTGCAGGACACGGGCATCGGAATCCCTGCGGACAAGCTCGATCGCCTCTTTGAGAAGTTTTATCAAGTGGACAGCTCCACCAACCGTTCTCACGAAGGCACGGGCCTCGGCCTCTACATCACCAAACAACTGGTCGAACTCCTCGCGGGTCGCGTGGAGATCAAGAGCGCATCCGGCAAGGGCACAACCGTCACGATCTCTATTCCCCAGAACTTTGAGGAAATCGAAGGCATCCAGCGCCTGCGTACTCGTCTCGCGGCAGCCAGCACGGCCGCGCCGGACGTCACAGGGGACAGCCAACGCCTCGTCCTGGTCGTCAGCGAACGCCCCGACATCGCGCGCATCCTCGCCGCCGGTCTCGGCTCGCGCGAGTACAACGTCCGCACCGCGCGCGACGGCGAAGAGGCCGTGACGCTGGCGGCCAAGCTCCGCCCGCTCGTGATCCTGCTCGATGCGCACGACTCGTCTTCGGAACTCTGGTCTGTCTTCCAGGAGTTGAAGACCAAGCCCGAGACCAAGGACATCCCCACCATTTTCCTTTCCAACGACGCCGCCCACGGTGTAGGCACGCCGTTGACTGTCGCCACCGCATTGAATCCGCGCGACGTGGTGCGCAGCGTCCGCGCCGCCACTTCCACCGGCAAAAAGAACGTGCTCATCGTGGACGACGAGGAGAGTTTCCGCGACGTGCTCAAGTGCGCATTGAGCGAGGAAGGCTACCAGCTTTCGGAGGCTGTCACGGGAAAGGAAGCCATCGCGAAACTGCAAACCTCCACACCCGACTTGCTGCTGCTCGATTTGAAACTCCCCGACACGGATGGTTGGGGGGTCATGCGCTACATTACGCAACAGCCGAGATTGAAAAACATGGAAGTGCTGGTCATCTCCGGCATCATGCTCGACGAAGGCCAGTCGGAGGAAATCCAAACGCACGATTATGCCTTTATCAACAAGGGCGATTTCAAGGTCAACAACGTCCGGGACAAGGTCGCGGATCTGTTGGAGGTGAACGGGTCATGGTGAACCTGTTGCTGATTGAGGACAATCACCATCTACAGCGGATTTTCTCCGAGAAATTCCGCCGGGAAGGTTTCAACGTCATTCTCGCCGACGACGGCTGTCACGGTCTCCAGCGCGCCGCGGAAACCCGTCCGGAGGTGATCTTGCTCGACATCATGATGCCCAACATGGACGGTTTCGAGGTGCTCACCCGCCTCCGCGCCGATCCCGCCCTCAGCGGTATTCCGGCCTTCGTCCTTTCCAACCGCGCTTCGAGCAACGATGTCCAACACGCAATGGCGCTCGGCGCGCGCCAGTTTTTTCCCAAGGGCACGTCCGCCCTGGAGGATATTGCCCGGCAGATTCGCACGGCCTGCGGCTTCAAGAAAGTCCTCGTCTGCACGAACAGCCCCACGCTGGCCGAGCCCATCGTCAGCGCGCTGGCACATCCACAATTGCTCTGCCCGGTCGTCACGCCCCTCGCCGAAATCGTCGGCGCCGCCGAGCGCGGCAAACCCGAACTCATCGTCCTCGACGCCCGCGCGCCGAACGCGTCCACCCTGCTCCAGCAACTCAAAACAGATCCCGCGACGAAATCCGTCCCCGTCATCGCCGTGGGAAATCCGGGCCAGACGCCGAACCGCGCCGATGAGTTCATCGACAGCGCCCGCCTTCATTCCGACCTCCGCCCCGCCGTCATGAAACGCCTCGGCCTGCAAGACGCCCCCGTCCCTGCAACGGCCTGACGCAAGTTGGAACGTGGGAGCGACCTCAGTGTCGCGACTGGTAGCCTCGTTTTACTCCAAACGAACCGGATTCATTTTCCGGGACTTCCAGTTATAACCAACCGATGTAGAAGTGGTTACATCAAAAATCGTCTCACGGCAAATCCGGTTCGTTTCGCAGAAACACATGTTTTTGCGTTCCCTCCTCCCCTGTCAAAAAACATCCCTACTTGGCCGTAGTCTCGTCCTCCGAAGCCTTGGCGAAGGAGCAAGTTTTAGGGACGGCGCGAATACCCTCTTTTGTCAAAGAACCGTCCCGACTATACCCAACTCATCACACCGTGTCCAGTAAAATTATCGATTTGCGATAGCCGGGCAGAACCCCTCGTGAAGTTGCAGGCCGCGTGCCGTCACGCGGCGAGCATTCGGGGTGGTTTTTTCGCTCGATCCCTCAGGCTGTCATGCTATGCCTGTCGAGCCGCGAATTGATCGGCTCGACGTTGCTCGCCTTGTCAACCGCCAGCGAATTCAACTCCCACGACACCGGAGAAAACTCCATCTCGCCGGCTGAATACTGCTTCAGCAGCGGCAACAGCTTCTCCGGTTCCTCCGTCTTCGCATCGCTGATTGTGCTCGACCGGGTTTGTCACCGGGCCTACTCTTCCATCAACAGGAGGTAATCTATGAGAAGTATGGCATTGTGTTTGGCTCTGGCTATCGCTGGGTGGCTGATGTTGGGGAATTCACGCATCGTCTCCGCTCAGGATGGGACCGAACATCGGGCAACCCAACACGAAGAAGGTATGACGCCGGCGCTCCAGCATCCCGATGCGGCGGGCAAGCTGATGCCCATGGGTCGCATGCCTTGGCCAGACAAGGAAAAGAGGTCGGAGATCCGATGCGTTGTGGGAATCCTCCGGGTGATCGTGCTCGTGTGGCTGGTCTGCAACGTGTTGCTGGCCGCGTGGATCTTCACAGATATTCGGAAACTTGGGCAAGGGAACGGGATTTTTATCGCCCTGGCGTTGCTGGCAGGTTTTCCGGCGGCGGTCTTGTACGCCTTGGTCAGGATCGGCGACAAGAAAAGCTAGACATTCCGTTTCTGGCAGTTAGCGGAGCGGCCCGATTCTCCCGCCGCGCGGAGTCAAAAACATCTGCGACGCTGCCATTTAACGGGTCAAACGCTTGACTCTTGATAGCCCACGGTTATACGGCCTCAGCCGTATTCATGCCAATCTGTGCGACCTCACCCCGCCGCAGCACAGTCGAATGACTTCTGCGTCAGCACCCGGTAGTCGAAGAGAAGCGCAACCGCGATCAGTTCACCGAGTCGTGAACGCGGCTTTGGTTGTTGTTCCGTTGCCGTTCAGTTCTCACGGCTGCGCTCCGCAATCTGATCCCATCCGTTACGGCACCAGCCGCACCCGGTAGTAGCGGGAAGGTTTGTTGGTTGCTCCCCCCACGTCCACATAGTTCACTGTCAGGTCTCCGCCGCCCGACGGTTCGGTGACCAACGACGCCCCGATGTCGACGAAGTTGTTTGAGTAGCTGCCGTCGGGAGGATTGCCCGGGAAGACCTGCACGACGTACGTCTTGCAGGATCTCGCGCTCCACGTGATCTTGACGTCGTTGCTACCCGGTCCCTGCCGCGCGATGGAGAGAACTCGAAGCAGTGACGCGCTACTGGTCGGGATCGTATCCGCCAGGAATTCGTTGGTATTGTTCATCCCGTCGCCATCCGGATCCGCCAGAGCCGCCGCTTGTGGGCAAAGGGTGCAACCGAAATACTTCAGTTGCCATTGGTTAAACGTGAGAACCGGCGTGAGCGTATACAATGCAAACGCCAGGTCCTTCGAAGAGTTGATCCCGTCGTACTGCGGAATGTAGAAGGTCGGCGCATAGGTGGTCTGCTGGACATTGGTCCCCGGAAAGACAAAGATTCCCCCGGTCACAGCGTCGTCCTGGAAATGCCAGAGCGGTGGCCCGGTCGGATTGGCATTAAACTCGCCGGGCACAATCGACGGAGCCGTGCAGGCCAGTGGATCCCGAATGCCGTAGTCCCGATTGTGCCATCCCCACCGAAGTTGCTGGTCGGTCGTCAACGCGACGATCTTGATCCATTCCACCTGGTTGGATGTCTCGGGCACAGGGATCGCCAGCTCGGCGTCATATTGAAAGAGATTCCCGTCCGGATTGATCGGGCCTATCGGTCCGATGGGAACCAACGTCTCCGCGAAGGTTCCAGATCCAGGACCCAAGAGCCCTCTGGTGACAATCTGACTAACGATATTTGACCCCGGATGGCTGAAACCGAATGTGTTGCCGGGGGCATTCGACGCCACGTCGGTTTCAAACGTTATCAGAAACTGCTGCACGACGCTCCCAAAGTAATTGCTCATATAGGATCCCCACCACGTTACGTGCACGATGGGAGTTGACAGTAAGTCGCAAAAATCATCCGCCATATACGTGCCCGTATAGAAATTGCCGTCGACGTTGTAATAGGCGGTGCTCAGTTCGT
This sequence comes from Verrucomicrobiia bacterium, assembly GCA_041476745.1. GTDB lineage: Bacteria > Verrucomicrobiota > Verrucomicrobiia > Palsa-1439 > Palsa-1439 > Palsa-1439. Next base: position 5,267 of record JBGOTY010000181.1, read on the forward strand.
CATGCCCGGGGAATGGAGTCGGCACGCTACCCTGGCTGATCGTACCGCCGTTCGGAATGACGGGCGCTCCGTTGTTCAGGGGCACTTGATAGAATTTGATGGTTTCGCAAGGAATCGTTTGCGTCGGTTGTTCCGTGTACAACGCAAAAGCCAGATCCTTTGAGTACGGGATCCCGTCATATGGCGGCTGGTAAAAGGTCGGGGCGTAGCTGCTTTGGAAAACATTGGTCCCCTGAGAAATGACGATTCCCCCGGTTACGGCGTCATCTTGGAAATGCCATATCGGTTGCCCCGTTGGATTCTGGTTGAATTCACCGGGCGTAACGGCGGGGGCTATGCAGGCAAGCGGATCCTGGACGCCATAATCACGGTTGTGCCATCCCCACATGAGCTGTGGGTCGCTGGTGAGGGCGACGATCTTGATCCACTCGACCCGATTGGACGTCTCGGGCACCGGGATCGCCAGTTCGGCGTTGTACTGGTACAGGTTACCATCGGGACTCGGCTGGCCGGGACCGATTGGCTCCAATGTCTCCATGTAGGTGCCGGAGCCTGGCGCCAGGGCCCCCAAGGTCACGATCTGGCTGACGATATTTGTCCCCGGATGACTGAAGCCAAACGGATTGTTGGTGGCATTCGCTGCCACGTCCGTCTCGAACGTGATCAGAAACCGCTGCACTCCGTTGGAGCCGCGGTAGTTGTTTATGTACGAACCCCACCACATCACGTGGACAATGGGCGTTGACCGAAAGTCGCAGAAATCGTCGGCCATATACGTGCCCACGTAAAAATTGCCATTCGTGAGGTAGGCCGTGCTCAATTCGTCGTGCCCCGGCCATTGAGCAGGCACGCTGTTCGAGCTAAGGGTACCGCCGGGTGGCATAAGAACCAGCCCGTTGTTCAACGGCGTTTGATAGAACTTGAGAACTTCATTGGTAAGCGGATCCGCCCGTACCGCACCCGTAATGACGGCGACAAGAGCGACCATTGCCAAAGTAATGCCGATCAAACTTCGTTTCATGTCTGTCTCCTCCTATGGATAAGATTCGTCAGGGGTTCGGTTAGGGCATTCGCTTGCCGGCAGGAAAGAATGTGAGAATGGTGAGCGTCGACAAGAGAATACAAAACCGCCAATCCGACTTCTGAAACCGGAAAGCAAGTAGCTGCGGGATGTTCGCGATCCCTCTCGATCATCGCCACCTAACCTCGCCAACGCGCCGGGATGCTGGCACGTCTGGCCTTTTACTGCAAGAAAATTCCGGACCCGCAAGGTGCAGATTTCGTTGCAGGCAAGCAAAAATCAAAGCGCCAGCGCCATTAAAAAAAGACGTCGCTTCGGCTTGGTCTCACCCTGCCGCCGCGTCCACTTCCATCTCGTCCAGCCGTTCCTCAATCGTCACTGCGGTGGACTGCACCCGGCAGAGATTCGCGTACAAACCATCACTCGCCATCAGTTCCTCATGCGTCCCGCGCTCGATAACGTGGCCGGCTTTCAGCACGAGGATCTGGTCGGCGTTGCGCACGGTGGACAGTCGATGCGCAATCACGAAGCTCGTGCGTTGCGCCATCAGCCGCTCCAGCGCTTCCTGGATCAGCTTCTCCGTCGCGGTGTCCACGCTTGCCGTCGCCTCGTCCAAAATCAAAATCGGCGGGTCTTTCAACAACGCCCGCGCAATGCTCACGCGCTGCTTCTCGCCCACGCTGAGTTTTACGCCGCGCTCGCCAACGCGCGAATCGTATTTTTCCGGCAGCCGCATGATGAACTCGTGACAGTTCGCTGCCTTCGCCGCGTCCATCATCTCCGCCTCGCTCGCGTCG
>JBGOTY010000182.1:0-7077 GCA_041476745.1 Verrucomicrobiia bacterium
CCGCAGTTGCACGACGCCTTGAAACGCATCGCGGCAGAGGGTGAAGGCGTTCTGGTTTACATGCGTCAGGAGGGGCGGGGCATCGGTTTTGCCAATAAAATCCACGCGTACGCGCTCCAGGAAAAGGGCCTCGACACCGTCGAGGCCAACGAGAAGCTCGGTTTCAAGCCTGACTTGCGCGAGTACGGCCTCGGCGCCCAGATCCTGGTTGATCTGGGCTTGCATAGTATTCGTCTGCTCACGAACAATCCGAAAAAGGTTGTGGGCTTGGAAGGCTTCAACCTCAAGATCGTGGAACAGGTGCCGATTCGCGCCGAGCCGACCCCGCACAACACCAAATACCTCGAAACCAAGAAGACGAAAATGGGTCACGCGCTCTAATTATGCTGCGCGCAAGGAAAATCGAACAGCGAGTGTCTGCCGCTGGTCTGCGCTTCGGCGTCGCGGCCGCGCGTTACAACGCCGACCTCGCTGACGCATTGCTCGCAAACTGTGTCGACACATTGGCGAAAGCCGGGGCGGACACGGGCGATATCAAGGTCCTGCGCGTTCCCGGCGCCTTTGAAGTCACCGTGGCTGCGGCGCGGCTCGCCAAGGGCGGCAATTGTGATTGCGTTATTGGTCTCGGAGTTTTACTGGAAGGTGAAACGCGCCACGCACTGCACATCGGCAATGCCGTCGCTCACGGCCTTACGAACATCGCCATTCACACCGGTGTGCCGACGGTCTTCGGTATTGTTACAGCGGATACGATCAAGCAGGCGCGCGTGCGTTGCCTCGGCAAAAAACACAACCGCGGTCGGGAAGCGGCCTTGACCGCCATTGAAATGGCACGGCTATGGAAAAACCTGTAAAGCCGACGGGCAAGCGCCGCATCGCCCGCGAGTTGGCCGTGCAATTCCTTTATCAATTTGATCTCAGCGGCGGATCACTGGACGAGGCGTTGCCGCTGTTCTGGCAGACCCAATCGGAAGTCGGCGAAGACGGTCGCAAGTTCACCGAGGAACTCGTTCACGGCGTGGTCGAGCATCGGGTGGCCATCGACGAACGAATTGCGAAATACACGGACAATTGGGATTTGCCGCGCATCGCCGCCGTTGACCGCAACATCCTGAGGCTGGCCATGTACGAGATGCTGTTTCGCGACGATATCCCGCCCGTGGTCAGCATCAACGAAGCGGTCGACATCGCGAAGAGATTTTCCACACGCGAATCGGGCGCGTTCGTCAACGGGATTCTCGACCGCCTGAAGACTGACCTGACTCGACCCTCGCGCACGGCCGCGTCTGCGCAATGACTTCTGCCGCGAATCCATCGCGCTTCGCGGATCTGCATCTGCACACGCGCTATTCCGACGGCACCTTCACACCACGTGAACTCGTCGAGCACGCGGCAACACTTGGCTTCAGCGCGATTGCCATTACCGACCACGACACGCTGGACGCGATTCCCGAGGCGCTGGCAGCAGGCCGGGACCTGGGCATCGAAGTCATCCCCGGCGTCGAAATCACCAGCCGTGTCGACACACAGGAACTCCACATGCTCGCTTACCTGTTCGGCGATTCGTGGTGCGATGCAAATCTGCGCGCGGTATTGAATCACGCCACGCGCGTTCGCCAGGAACGCGTCGTTCAGTTCGTCGCAAAGTTGAACGAGTTGGGCATCGCCCTGACAGTCGAAGATGTGTACGCGTGTTCCGCTTGCGGCACGGTCGGTCGCCCGCACGTGGCCCTGGCGCTACTGAAGCGCGGCTTTGTCTCCAGCGTGGAAGAAGCCTTCAATCGCTTTCTGAAACGTGGCAAACCAGCATATGTCGAGCGCTACCGCATGGAAGCCGCCGAAGCCATCGGCCATATCAAACGCGCAGGCGGTGTGGCCGTGATCGCGCACCCGGGCTTGAACTACCTCGACAAACGCATCCACGAAATGGTCGATCAGGGGATGAGTGGCATCGAAGTGTGGCATTCGCGCCATACGCCCGTGCAGATCGAGCGCTATGAGAAAATGACGGAAGCGCTCGGCGTCTGCGCCACCGGCGGCAGTGACTGCCACGGTCTCGGACGCGACGGCATGCTTCTCGGCAGGATCAAATTGCCTTACGAACGTGTCGAGGCCTTGAAAGCCCGCGCACCGGCGAAACCGTAATGGGCCTATTCCAGAAATTCCGCGACGGACTGCGCAAAACGCAGCAAAAACTCGCCACCGAGATCACACGCATCGTCACTCGTGCGCCGAAGCTCGACGCCGAATCGCTGGAAGAACTGGAAGCCGTTCTCATCTCAACGGACATCGGTGTCAGCACCGCCATTAAGATCGTCGAGGAGGCCAAGGAAGCCGCCAGGCAATCCGGCCAGGTCGATGTCTTCGCCATCGCCCGTTCAGAAATCGAGCGCGAGTTGGGTGTGTCGTCGCACGGACTGGCCAAGGCCTCCTCGCCGCCAACGGTCATCCTGCTGGCGGGCGTCAACGGCACTGGCAAAACCACATCAACCGCAAAACTGGCTCACTGGCTGAAAGGGCAGGGGAATACGGTGTTGCTGGCAGCCTGTGACACATTCCGTGCGGCAGCCATCGAGCAATTGAAGATCTGGGGCCAACGCGTCGGTTGTGACGTGATCGCCGGTCAATACGGCGCCGACTCCGCCGCGATCGCGTATGATGCCCTGGAGGCTGCCATCAATCGACGGGTTGATTACTTGATCATCGACACCGCCGGACGCTTGCATACGAAGAAGAATCTCATGGAAGAGATGAAGAAAATGCACCGCTCGCTGCAAAAGAAGGTGCCTGCGGCGCCGCATGAGATTCTACTTGTTCTCGACTCCACCACGGGATCCAACGCCTTGAATCAAGCCCGCGAATTCAACCAGGCGCTTGGCGTTACAGGGCTCGTCGTCACCAAACTCGACGGGACCGCCAAAGGCGGCATCGTCGTCGCCATCGCTCGTGAATTGAAAATCCCCGTCAAATTTATCGGTCTCGGCGAACAAGTCGATGATCTCCAGCCGTTCGATCCGAAGCAATTTGCCGAAGCGCTGTTCGCAGAGAGTGTTCCCTGAAGAAGTCGGTGCACGCAGAATGACAAACTGATAGAGTTCTCACGATGGCTTTCACTCCACGAGACGAACGATTCATGCAGCGGGCGCTGGCGCTGGCGCGGCGAGGATTGGGAAAAACGAGCCCGAATCCCGCGGTTGGCGCGGTGCTTGTTCGTGAAGGGCGTGTCGTTAGCGAAGGATGGCACAAGCGTGCGGGTGGGCCACATGCCGAGGTGTTTGCGTTGCGCGGTGTGAAGGCGCGGGGTGCCACGCTATTTGTAACGATGGAACCATGCTGCACGTGGGGGAAGACGCCCCCTTGCACGGAGGCGATCATTGCGGCGGGCGTGAAACGCGTGGTTGTCGCGGCGCTTGATCCAAATCCCAGGCACAATGGACGCGGGCTGACGGTATTGCGCCGCGGGGGGATTCGCGTCGAGACTGGCTTGTTGGCCGGCGAGGCGACGGAGCTGAATGAGGCTTTCAATAAATGGGCCACAACTGGAATACCGTTGGTGATTGCCAAGGCGGCGATGAGTTTGGACGGCAAGATCGCCACGCGCACCGGTGACTCGAAATGGATAACGAACATGGCAGCGCGACGCGAAGCCCACAAGTTGCGCACAAAGGCCGACGCAATCATGGTTGGCGCGAACACCGTGATCCGCGACAATCCGCAATTGACGGTACGGCACGGTGTGCGTGGCAAACAACCGTGGCGCGTGGTCGCCGATGGTCGCGGGCGCTGTCCCCGTGCGGCGAAATTGTTCACGGATGCACATCGTCAACGCACGATTGTTTTCACAACGTCCCGTTCTTCTGCTCGCTGGCGAAGGTACCTTAGTCACTCAGGCATCCATGTATTCGTCGTGACGGGAAGTAGCGGACGCTCGAATCTGCCTGCGGCACTACGTGCTCTTGGCAAGATGAGCATCACGAGCGTATTGGTGGAAGGGGGCGGCGAATTGCTTGGGTCACTCTTCGATAGTCGGCTGGTGGACAAGGTCGCGCTCTTCTACGCGCCCATCGTCATCGGCGGACGCGACGCGGTAACGGCAGTCGGAGGCGAGGGCTCATCAAGAGTTAAGAACTCCGTGCGTCTGCTGGACTGCCATTGGCGACGGATCGCCAAGGATGAAATGCTCGTGGAAGCAAGGGTCAAGAAATGATTCTGGTCGTTGGCTTGTCTCCTGCATGGCAACGGACACTGGTGTTTGAGGAGATTGTCCCCGGCAAGGTCAACCGCGCCGCGCGAGTTAGCGAGACCGCGTCCGGCAAGGGCGTAAATGTTGCTCGCGTGGCATCAATCCTCGGCGCGGACGTGAAACTCTTGACCGTCGCGGGCGGTAAACGTGGGCGGTTGTTGAAGGCGCAGTTGAAACGGCAGGGATTGAACGCACACGTAGTGCCCGTAAATGCGGAAACGCGGATTTGCCAGACCCTGCTCTCCCGCGACGTGACGACGGAATTGGTGGAAGAAGCTGGGCCGCTCACCTCCACAGAGGTCAGGAAAGTGTCGCGGGCTTTTACACAGGACTTGCGAAAGGCCAACCTGGTTGTCCTAACAGGAACGGTGCCGAAAGGATGCGGTGATGATTTCTATGCACGTCTGATCGACGAGTCCGCACGTCGCGGCGTGCGGGTACTGATTGACACGCAGAAAGCGCAACTTCGGAAAGCTCTCAGGCGGCGGCCCTTTCTCGCCAGAATAAACCGAGATGAACTGACGGCGGCCACCGGCATCGAATGCGCAGGACGAAAACGCGTTTTGCCTGCGTTGGGTAAATTGATGAGACGTGGTCCACACTGGGCGGTGATCAGTGATGGCGCGAAGAGGATTTACGTGAGCGAGACGCCCGGTATTCGGGCGTCGACCTTCACGCCGCCGCGGGTGGAAACAAAGAATCCGATTGGCTCCGGTGATGCCATGATGGCTGGTATCACGGTCGGACTGGTGCGCGGTCAGTCGATACTCGAAGCCGTGCGGTTTGGCGCGGCCTGCGGGGCTGCCAACGCAATGACTGCCGAGCCCGGTTTCATACGAACAAAGGATGTGCGAAGACTTTGCTGGACACTCAACAGACGCATCTTTATCGTCTAAGGTATGTTTATGGGAATCGTTGAGGAGGCCGGCCAGGTTGTGCGCATTCGTTCTGGCAAGCGCTCCACGGAACTGGCGGTCCGCGCCTCAAAGATTGGTCGATCGCTGCATATTGGGAACAGCGTGGCCGTCAACGGCGCGTGTCTGACCGTCGTTGCCAGACGCCGAAGCGCACTCAGTTTTGATGTGCTCAACGAAACTCTTCAGCGGACAAATCTTGCATTCGTGCGGGAAGGTTCGCTCGTGAATCTTGAACGTCCACTCCGCGCGGATGCACGGCTTGACGGTCACTTTGTCCTCGGTCACGTCGACGGGCGTGGAAAAGTCCGGCGCTTCGAACGCGAGGGCAGGGACTACGTGCTCGACGTCGAAGCGCCGCCATCGGTCATGCGGTATGTTGTTGAAAAAGGCTCCATCGCCATTGATGGAATCAGCCTGACCGTCGCCACCGTCCGGCGCAACTGGTTTCGCGTCTGGATCATTCCGTACACGCGCAAGATCACGAACCTGCAGACTTGCCGCAGCGGCAACTCTGTTAATCTTGAGGCGGACATTCTTGGCAAATACGTCGAGCAACTGTTACCGAGACGGCCACGGGCGCGACGTTGACACAGCATGCGCGGCCCTTTACACTGAATTGAAGGAAAAGATTTCATGCTGCCAGTCCTCGAAAAACTGTTGCTGCTACAGGATCGCGACCGTCGCATCGCCCAACTCAAGGCCGAGCGCACCCGCATTCCCGAGCAGGCCGCGGCCACGGAGCAAAGTCTGAAGGCTGAGTCCGCGCGCCTCGATTCGTTGCGCGACCAGGCCAAACACATCGAAGCCGACCGCAAGAAATTGGAAATCGAGGTGGAAGCCAAACGCGGCCAGATCGCGAAATACCGGATGCAACTCTCCCTGATCAAGTCGAACACCGAATACCAGGCGTTGCTCAAGGAAATCGCCAAGGCCGAGCAGGAGATCGATGTGATCGAGACGCAGGAGCTGGAAGTGATGGAGAAAGGCGACCAACTTCAGCCGGCTGTCAAGCAAGAGCAGGCCACGCTGAAAGAAATCGCCGCGAAGGCCGAAGCGGCACGCGCGGAATTGCAGAAGCGCAGCACGATGGTTGAACAGGAACTGGCGCGACTGCAAGTCGAGCGCCAGAACCTCGTGCAGGAGGCCGATCCGGACGCGCTTTACCGTTACGAACGGCTGATGCACAGCAAGAGTGACTTTGCGATTGTTCCCATACGCAACGGCAACTGCGGTGGTTGTCACCTGAGTATTCCACCGCAACTCGTACACGATGCCAAGAACGGAACCACGTTGACCAGTTGCGACTACTGCGGGCGTATCTTATATTGGCAACTGGAGTGACAGGCCCCGGCAACGCTGGTGCCGGCGGCTAACACTTGTTGTTTGATTTCTATCAGTTTTGGAAGGGCGGATAGCCGCTGCCCCGGAAGTTTTCGGGGTGGAGGAAAGTCCAGACTCCATAGGGCGCGATGCCTTTCGCAAGCGAGGGCAGCTCGATGTAATGTCGGGTTGACGGACAGTGCCACAGAAAACAAACCGCCTGCCTCTTCAGCTTCTGGGGCGGGTAAGGGTGAAAAGGCGGGGTAAGAGCCCACCGCGCCGACAGCAATGTCGGCGGCACGGAAAACCTCATCGGGAGCAAGACCAAATAGGCGGCGAGACGCGGCCCGCGTCGGCGCCCCGAAGCGATTCGGGGTGAAAGCCGCGGGTACAGGTCGCATAGATAAATGGCTATCGATAACAGAATCTGGCTTATAGCCCTTCCAATGAACGGATGGCGGGGGTGACGATTGCGTCACCCCCGCAACCAATTTCGTTAATGCGTTACCCACTTTTTCTCGACCTCACCAATCAATCCGCTGTCGTCATCGGCGCGGGCAGTGTCGCCACGCGTAAAATTCGCACGCTGCTCAAGGC